>NZ_JBXWRD010000037.1:0-47313 GCF_059612725.1 Ruegeria sp. YKSF070
CGCACCGCAGAGATGGGTCACCGCTTCATCCGCCAGTGCGGCCCAGATGGGTTCGGCCCGTACCTGTCGCAGGCAGACATGTGTCCCGATGAGGGCGGACATCGTCCAGGGAAAGCACCAGCCATTGCAATGAAACATGGGCAGGGTCCACAGGTAGACCGCGTGCTTGTTCATCGACGTGGTCAGCGCATTGCCCTGCGCCAGCAGATACGCGCCACGGTGATGCGAAACCACGCCCTTGGGGTCGCCGGTGGTGCCCGAGGTGTAGTTGATCGAGATTGCGTCCCACTCATCCTCTGGCATCAGCCAGGCAAACTCCGGATCTCCGTTGGCGAGAAATTCTTCGTAGTCGTCCATGCCGGACGGCGTGGAGTGGCCGTCAAACTCCGGGTCGACGCTCTGGATCAACACCGGATCGACCTTGGCGAGCTTCAGCGCCTCCTGCATCAGCGGCATGAATTCGGAATCCACGATCACCAGTTTCGACATCGCGTGATCGAGCTGAAATGCGATGATGGCGGCGTCGAGGCGGGTGTTGATCGAATGCAGCACCGCACCGGACATCGGTACGCCGTAATGGCATTCCAGCATCGTCGGCGTGTTCGGCAACAGCGCCGACACGGTATCGCCGCGCCCGATCCCGTGTTGGGCCAGTGCCGACGCAAGCCTGCGCGAACGGGCGTAGAACTCGGCATAGTTGCGCCGCAGCGCGCCGTGCACGATCGCGATATGCTGCGGAAACACGGTTGCCGCGCGTTCCAGAAAGCTCAGCGGGGTCAGCGGCTGATAGTTCGCCGGTGTCCGGTCCAGGTCGATGTTATAAGGGTTCTGCACCATGGGATCAGGCGTCCTGCCATTTGGGGCTGCGTTTCTCGATGAAGGCTCCGATACCCTCTTCGGCATCGCGGGCGAGCATGTTGTCGACCATGACCTGCGAGGCATAGTCGTAGGCCTGCGCCAGAGGCATCTCGCGCTGGGCGTAGAAGGCACGCTTGCCGGTGGCGAGCGTCAGCTGCGATTTCGAGGCGATCTTGGCGGCAATCTCCATCGTGGTGGCGCGCAAGGCCTCGGGAGCGACCACACGGTTCACCAGCCCAAATGCCTCGGCGCGGGCGGCCGGGACCATGTCGCCGGTCAGCAGCATCTCCATCGCATGCTTGTTCGAGACACTGCGCGACAGGGCCACCATGGGTGTCGAACAGAACAGCCCGATATGCACGCCCGGCGTGCTGAACCGCGCGGTGTCCGACGCGATGGCAAGATCGCAGCTTGCCACCAGCTGGCATCCCGCCGCCGAGGCGATGCCGTCGATCTCGGCGATCACAGGTTTGGGGCAGGTAACGATGGCCTGCATCACGCCCGAGCACATCGTCATGACCTTGGTGAAATAGGCGCGGCCCCGATCCGCATCATCGCGCCCGGCAGTCATTTCCTTCAGGTCATGACCTGCCGAAAAGGCCGGGCCATTGGCGGCCAGCACGATCACCCGTGTTGCTGGATCGGTTGAGGCGTCGGCAAATGCGGTTGCAAGGGCCACAAGCATCGACTCGGAGAGCGGATTGCGCCGCGCTCCGTCGTTCAGGGTCAGACGGAGGATGCCGTTTGCATCCAGATCGCGCAGCAGGATATCGCCGGTTTGCATGGGCCAGGGAACTTTCGCAGGTCAGAGGATGTTGATTTCGACGCTGTCGGCGAGCGTGTTGGCGATGAAGCAATAGCGATGGGCACGCTCCTGCATCTGCGCCAGTTCGGTGCCGCTGACCGAGAAACCGGTGTCGAAACGCACCACCGGATGCAGGTCGATGCGCGTCACAGACATCTGCCCACGTGGGTTCTTGCCCAGATGCGCCACCGCATAGTCGTGATAGCTTGCCACCGGCCAACCTGCCTTGGCGCAAAGCGCCAGGAAGGTCATCATGTGACAGCTCGAAAGCGCCGAGGCCAAGGCCTGTTCGGGGTTGGTGTTGGCGGGATCTCCGCCCCAGTCGGGGGCGGAGTCCACGGTGACGTCATACTGGCTGTTGTATTGAACCACATGCGCGTTCGAATAGGCGCCGGTCTGCAAGACCGGGGTCGCCCGGTGCCAGTGCAGCTGGATCGCGAGGTCGGACATGTCAGGTAACTCCGTTCCGGATCCGGCGCTCAGGCAGCGGCGATTTGCTTTTTCGGGTCGTAGAACGGGCGTTCGACCACGGTGGCGCGGGCCGGGCCGGATTTGGTCACGACCTCGACTTCGGTTCCCAGCGTGGCGTGTTCGGCCGCTACCATCGCCAGCGCGATGTTCCGTTCCAGACGCGGAGAGTAAACCGCCGAAGTGACCTTGCCGATCGTTTCGCCACCCTTGTTGATCGCCCAGAAGTTGGTGTTGGGCCCGCTGAACGGATCGCAGTCGATGATCAGGCCAACCTGCTGGCGGGCAACACCCTCTGTCTTGATACGACGCAGCGCCGCCTTGCCGATGAACTCGGCTTCCATGTCCAAGTTTACCAGACGATCAAAGCCCAGTTCGAACGGGTTCGTGTGAATGTCGGCGTCGGCATGGTAGGATAGCATCCCGCCTTCGATCCGCCGGATCGACGAGGTATGGCCGGGTTTCAGACCAAAGGGCAGGCCCGCAGCCATGATCCGCTCCCAGAGCGCGTCGCCCATCGATCCGTCGCGCAGGTAGATTTCGTAGCCCAGTTCGCTCGACCATCCGGTGCGCGACACGATCAGCGGCATCCCGTCGAGGTTCACCTCGCGCAGCCAATAATACTTGAGATCCATGATGTCGTCGCCGAAAAGCGCGCGCATGATCTCGCCCGATTTCGGGCCCTGCAGCTGAAGCGGTGACACGTCGGGTTCACCGATGGTCACGTCCATGCCCGAATGCACGGCAACGCCCTGCGCCCAAAGCAGGATGTCACTGTCGGCGAGCGAGATCCAGAAGTGGTTCTCGGCCAGCCGCAGCAGGATCGGATCGTTCAGGATGCCACCATCAGCATTGGTGATCAGGATGTATTTGCACTGGCCCACGGCCATCTTGGTCAGGTCACGCGGGGTCAGCATCTGAACGAATCGCGCCGCGTCGGGCCCGGTGATCTCGACCTGCCGCTCAACGGCGACATCGCACAGGATCGCGTCGTTCACGAGGTTCCAGAAGTTCTGTTCCGGGTTACCGAAATCGCGCGGAATGTACATGTGGTTGTAGACCGAGAATCCTTTCGCGCCCCAACGCACGGTGGCGTCGAAATAAGGAGATTTCCGGATTTGGGTGCCGAAGCCGAAATCGTCTGCCTGGGTCATGTCTGTCGCCTTTTTTGCACGGGACCGGTGTGATTGGCCGGTGTGGAAAACTGACGAGTGTCTAGTCCGAGAGATGGCTGGATAGTGGTCTGAAAAACGCGTGTAACTCAGCCTGATCGGACTGTTTTCCCACCCGATCCGGACCGTTCAGACGCGCGATGTCAGTTCGCGGCACGCGCTATAAGCATTGCGACACCGGGCGGCTGCGACTTGATTCTGCGGGTCGCGATGTAGGTCATGTAGCGGTCGATCCCGAGATCCGCCGACAGCAGCTGCTCCATCAAATCCTGAAACGCGGCGAGGTTGGCGGTGAACACGTGCATCACGTAGTCCATCCCGCCTCCGGTTGCGACACACTGGGTGATTTCGTCGATCCCTTTGATCAAGGCCTCGAAGCGATCGAAATCGGCCTTGCGGTGATGAGTCAGTGAAACCGTGACGATCACTTGGGTAAAATCGACAACCCGGTCCAGCGCGATGTCGGCATGATAGCCCAAGATGTAACCCGCCTCCCTGAGCCGGGTTAAACGCGCCCAGCATGGCGTGGGTGACAGGTTCACGATCTCGGCCAGTCTGGTCTTGCTGAGTTGACCGTGTTTCTGCACGGCAGAGAGAATCCGGATATCTGTCGCGTCGAGGCCAGATTTGTTCATTTCTTTGGAACCCGTGTTCGCCCTGTGCAGGGTATTCAGCACCGGGATCTTGGAACCGACATCTCGTTTCGCCGAATCACACTTGCGCCATGGACGAAAAGGTTAAGCTGACCGCTGGTCGGCATCAATCCGAGAGGGGCAAAACACTTTGCCCTCAGTGAAACGGTGCCACTGTTTTTTGTGCGGCATGGCGGGAGGCCCGCCATCGCGGGGGTCGGCGCCTACCTTTAGAAGCTGTGTCGAACCGAATTGGCCCGCGCGCCCTGAGAGCGTCCTCGGTCGCCAGACCTCGCGCGAATGGGTCCGCAACACCCGTCAGTGGGTTCGGGGACCAGTTTTTATGGTCCCCGAGGCGAGGTTAGTTTCCGCTCGGTTGCATGTCCGATCCACCGATCAAGCAGCGTCGGCCCTGTCGGTCAGGATCGCGGCGCGTAGGTCCGTGCGTATCTGGTCTGCCGCTGTGGCGTGACGCTCGCGGACGTGTCCATATCCGCGGATTTGGTCCGGCAGATTCAGCAGTTTGGTAATGGCCTCGGAATCGGCGGTAACGGAATTGGCCACGGCAAAATCAATATCGGCCTGATAATCCGCCAGCAGCTTTCGAGCCAGCCGGTTCTCGTCGGAGTTACGGAACGGGTCGAGGATCGTGCCGCGCAGCACACGCAGGCGATTCATCCAGGCAAAGAACCGCAGAGCCGTTTTGCCTTTCACCGGACCCTTGACCGCTTTACCGGTTTTTGGATCGGTGCCGCCGAAGGGCCAGGCACCGAAATGGAAGGTCAGTTCCATGTCGCCTTCGAAGGTCTCGGTCAGTGCCTTGCTGAACGCTGGCTTGGTGTAGAGCCGCGCTACCTCCCACTCGTCTTTCACCGCCATCAGTTTGTAGAGCCCGCGCGCGATCGCCAAAACGGCGGCATCCGGCAGGCCAGCGGTCCGAACCTCGTCGACGCGGTCGGCGTAGCGCTGGGCGAATTCGGCGTTCCGATAGGCGGTCAGTTCCTCAATCCGTCGGGCCACGACCTCGTCAAGAGAGAGTTCGCGATGGGTGTCGAGCTGCACCGGCGCATCGTCTCCCGCCAAGGTCCGGGCCTGTTCAGGGTCGGCGAGAGCCAGGCGTCCCAGATCAAAGGCCTGCTTGTTGCGGTCGACAGCAACGCCGTTCAGCTCAATGGCGCGGTGGATCGCTTCGAGTGACAGCGGGATGCCGCCCTGTTGCCACGAGGCCCCCATCAACACCATATTCGCAAAAACCCGGTCGCCCATTACCTTTTCCGCAAGGTCCTGCGCCGCCAGGCCGCGAGCTTTCGAACCCAGAACGCGGCTCATGCGCTCCAATTGCTCATCCCCGTTCAGCTGCCAGTCTGGGTTGCTTGCAAACTCGGACGTCGGCACCACCGTCGTGTCGGTCACCGCTACGGATTTGCCTGCGGTCAGCTTGGACAAAGCCTCGTCACCCGCCGCGACCACCAGATCGCAGCCGATCAGCGCATCGGCCTCGCCCGTGGCGATCCGGGTCGCGCGCATGTCCTCGGGTCGCGACGCGATCTTGATGTGGCTGTGGACCGCGCCGTATTTCTGCGCAAGCCCGGTGATGTCGAGGTTCGACGAGTAATACCCGTCCGCATGGGCGGCCACGGCGAGTGTCTGGCCAACGGTCACCACCCCGGCGCCGCCGATGCCCGAGACGAGGATCGACCACGACCCATCGATGGCCCGAGCGGCCGGTATCGGCAGGTGGCTTACGTCAATTTCGACCTCGGCGGCCTTGGCCCGACGCGGCCTGGCGCCGCTGATCGTCACAAATGACGGGCAGAATCCCTCGACGCAGGAGAAATCCTTGTTGCACGAGGATTGATTGATCCTGCGCTTGCGTCCGAACGAGGTTTCCAACGGTTCGATTGCCATGCAGGCCGAGACCGTCGAGCAATCGCCGCAGCCTTCGCAGACCTCAGGGTTGATGAATACCCGTTTGTCGGGGTCGGCCCACTTGCCGCGCTTGCGCAGGCGGCGGCGCTCGGTCGCGCAGGGCTGATCATAGATGATGACCGTTACACCCGGTTTCTGGCGCAATTCCTTCTGGACCATGTCCAGTTCGGTGCGCGGATGCACGCTCACGCCGAAACCCAGATCCTTGCCGTCGTATTTTTCGGGTTCATCGGCCACCAACGCGATCTGTCCGACCCCTTCGGCCTTGAGTTGGCGCACCATTTTCTCGGGGCTGATCTCACCATCATGCGGCTGGCCGCCGGTCATCGAGACAAACCCGTTGTGCAGCAGCTTGTAGGTGATCGGGGCGCCGGCCGCGACTGCGGCCCGGATCGCCATCAGCCCTGAATGGAAATAGGTACCGTCACCCATGTTGGCAAAGACATGTTGTTCATCGGTGAACGGGAACTGTCCCAACCACATCGCGCCCTCTCCGCCCATGTGGCTGACCGAGTTCGTCTTGGTCGGATCGCGCAGCATCGCCATCGTGTGACAACCGATCCCCGCCAGTGCCCGGCTGCCGTCGGTCACCTGTGTCGACCGTCCATGCGGGCAACCGGCACAGAATGACGGCAGCCGAAGCGCCCCTGTCCCGAGGGCGACCGGTGCCTCGGGGCTGTTCGGGAGCGACAGGCCGCTGCCTGGATCAGTTTCGTTCGCCACCCGCACCAGTACGCGGGTGATCAATCCCGGATCGATCTCGCCCGTATTCGGAAAGGCGCATTCGGCCGCATCGGGCGCATAGACCTGCCCGGCAAAGGTCTTGCCCACGATGCGCGGGGCCATCTCGGACCCGTAGAGGATCGCGCGAATCTGATCTTCGAGAAGCGGGCGCTTTTCCTCGACCACAATGATCGTGTCCAACCCCTTGGCAAAGTCGCGGATGATTTCGGCATCAAGCGGCCAGACCATCCCGACCTTGAGCCGCCTGACGGGCATGCCGCGGATCGTTCCGTCACGGTATCCCAAGCCTGCCAGCGCCTGCGCCAGGTCCTGCCAGGCTTTCCCTGCCGCGACGATGCCGATGCGCGCCGCCTCGGGGCCATCCAGCTGGTTGAGGCCATTTGCGCGCGCGTAGGCCAGCACCTTGTGCAGCTTGACGTCCCACAACAACCGTTCCTGCTCGGGCACAGGAATGAAGGGCTTGATCGACGTATCCGGTGTTTCGCCATCGGGCAGCACGATCGTCGGACTGTCGGGCGACACGTGGACAGAGCCGCCGCCCTCGACCACGTCGGTCACCAACTTCATCCCGGCAACGGTGCCGGAATAACGGCTCATGGCGATGCCGTGCAGACCCATGTCCAGCACATCCTGCGCATTGGCGGGCGCCAGCAGCGGCGCCCCAAGCGAGGCAAAGTTCAGATCCGAGTAGCAGGCCAGGGTCGAGGATTTCGCGCCGTGGTCATCACCCACCAGCAGCAGCGTACCGCCTTTGGGATTGGTCCCCGAAAGGTTGGCATGCCGGATCGGGTCCATCGATCGATCCAGCCCTGGCGCCTTGCCGTACCAGATCGAAAAGACCCCATCGACCCGTGCGCCAGGAAACAGTCCGACCATCTGCGCGCCCCAAGTGGCCGTGGCGGCGGTGTCTTCGTTCACGCCGGGCTGAAAAACGATGTTGTGTTCTTTGAGCACGGCTTCGGCCCGCCACAGATTCATGTCATAGGTGCCGACAGGCGAGCCACGATAGCCCGAGATATAGCCTCCCGTTTTCAGACCCTTCGCCATGTCCCGCTTGCGCTGCTGGATCGGAAGCCGCACCAGTGCCTGCATTCCGGTCATGTAGACCCAGCCTTCTTCCTTCGTAAGACGGTCTTCGAGGGTCATATCCAGGCGTTTGGCGGGGACATGAACAGTCATTGCGTCGTCCTTTCCTGTGTTCGGGTCGATCCAGTAGGCCCGAGATCGCGCTCGGGCGCAAATAGTGTGTCATCCGAATGCAGGATGTGGTCGAGAAATATTCGATGACAGCATCCTTGGCAGGCAGGTCAGCGGCCTGCCGATCCATCGACCCGCCCTTATTGAAATCGCTATCGGCTCAGCTGCAATCCGAAGGCCTCTGTTTGTCCGATATGCGGACATATGCACGGACCGCCTCGGTCATGCTGTCGAAAAGGTGCCCGTACCGCGTGTGGGCCCGGGACGCTGTCGTGTGAGGTGTGGTTTAATGAGTCCGTCAGGAAGCTTGTGGCGGGGCTAAAACCGCGATGTTGGCGACCGCCCTGTCAATGATCAGCAAGAGATCGGCGTTGGCGCCATCGGAAACCACGCACGGAGATGCGGGGCAGGGGGGCGCTCTTTCAATAGGCCTTTGAACCAACCAGCGTCATGGCCACCCTTCCATGGAGGCCGGACAGGCTGTCAGCCGGTAAAGAGGCCCTTGCCGCTCTATCGCACAACCAGAGAGTCGCGTCTTGTATGGTCCCTGGTCCGTTGGCGTCATGCCTGCGCACTCTGTTGCGGTTGCCGATCATACCGCCAACCCAAGTGCGCCTGTCATCGGTCTGAGGTTTGCCGTGGAACCTTTGCAAAAAGAGTTTCAGGTGTGCTCACCGCATGCTTTTCGCCTTCGTGTCGCGTGCGGCTCGCCGGAAACCAATGGGACCTGAGACCAGGGTCAATAGCTGTATTGCCCGTAAATCCGGGTCAGATTGCCGTTCCAGTCACCGTCAAAATGCTCGAGCAATTCGTCAGCGGGAACCTTGCCCGACTCGACGCTTTCCTTGAGCGCGTTCAGGAAATGGGTCTCGTCGGGCACGAGGCCACCCGCGCCGGGGCGTGCGCGCGCCTTCAACCCGGCCTCGGAAATCGCCAGAACTTCGCGTGCGAGGTCGTGCATGCGGACATCGCCAGCCTGCGCTTGCAGGCCCTGGCGGCTCGCCTCGATGCGCAGGGTGTCGCGCGTCTCGGCATCCCAACCCTTAACCAGGTCCCAAGCAGCATCCAATGCCGATTGGTCGTACATCAGCCCGACCCAGAAGGCGGGAAGCGCACAAAGCCTGCGCCACGGGCCACCGTCGGCACCTCGCATCTCGATGAATTTCTTGATCCGCGCCTCGGGGAAGAGCGTGGTCAGGTGATCGGCCCAATCGCTGAGCGTCGGCGTCTCGCCCGGCAACGCGGGCAGCTGACCCTTGAGGAAATCGCGGAAGGACTGGCCCAACGCGTTGATATACTTGCCGTCTCGGTAGACGAAATACATCGGAACATCGAGCGCGTATTGCACCCACCGTTCGAACCCGAACCCCTCTTCGAACACGAAGGGTACCATGCCGGTGCGGTCGTCATCCAGATGCCGCCAGACGCGGGCGCGCCAGCTTTTATGGCCGTTGGGCTTGCCTTCGAGGAAGGGCGAATTGGCAAAGAGCGCGGTGGCGACCGGTTGCAGCGCGATGGCGACGCGCAGTTTCTGCACCATGTCCACCTCGGAGGCGAAATCGAGGTTCACCTGAACGGTACAGGTGCGGCGCATCATGGTGGTGCCCGATGTGCCCACCTGTTGCATGTAATTGTCCATCAGCTTGTAGCGGCCCTTGGGCATCAGCGGCATCTGCTCATGGGTCCAGATCGGCGCGGCGCCAAGGCCGATGAAGCCGACGCCGATCTTGTCGGCGATATCCTTGACGTCGCGCAGGTGGTCGTTCACCTCGTCGCATGTCTGGTGGATGGTTTCCACCGGCGCGCCGCTGAGTTCCAGCTGGCCGCCCGGTTCAAGGCTGACATTGGCGCCGTCCTTGGTCAGGCCGATGAGCTTGCCGCCCTCTTCCAGCGGGGCCCAGCCGTGCAGGTCGCGCAGACCCTGGAGCACGGCGAGAATCGAACGCTCACCCTCGTAGGGAAGCGGTTTCAGCGTGTCCTTGCAGTAGCCGAATTTCTCGTGCTCGGTGCCGATGCGCCAGTCGGACTTGGGCTTGCAGCCCGAGGCAAGGTATTCGGCCAGCTGTTCGTGGCGTTCGATCGGTCCGCCGCCGGACTGGGGAATGGACATGCTCGGGCTCCGTCTTGGCTTTACTAGATCTGCCGACAAGTGGCACATTTGACGCAAGTGTCAATGGAATGGGGGGCAGAAACTCACGCGGTTGTGTTGGCCTGCCCATCACCGGAAATGATGCAACACTCCGACAGGATCAGTGCAATGGCAGCGCGGCAGGGCGTGAGGGTGTACGTTCCCAGATTACCACCGCATGGCGGGCTTCGGTATTCAACGCGGTCAGCATGCGCTCGGTCCTGAGACCGGGCAACGCCGAAAAACTGTCGAACAGGACCTCTGCCCCCTCGGCATTGACGGGGATGGCAAGCACGTCGCGCCCCTTTTGTTCCAGTAGCCAATGCGGCGGGGTGGCCGTGGGGTCAAAGGTCAGCCGCTCGATCTCGGCCGAAGCGACCGAACCGCCTCCGAGCGGCCCCATATAGGTGATCTCGCCCTCGTCCAGCAGCACGATGCCCGGACCGCCACCACCGGTGCGGAACCGTGCGCGCTGGACCCCGACGACCGCCAGTATCACGCCGGACGCCGCGACCGGCCAACCGGTCCAGCCCAACAGACCACCCGGTCCCGCGATCCAGCTGAACCCAAGAAGGACCAGCGCAAGCCCTGCGACCACCTCGCGCCAGCGCCACAGCGCTGCGCGCGCTTCGGGTCGGACAAAACTCATGCCCAATCCCCTAGCGCTTGTTGCCACAGGGTCATGGCCGCCACCGCCGCCGTATCGGCGCGCAGGATGCGGGGGCCAAGGCTTACCACATGGGCCTCGGTCATTGTGTGCAGGCGCTTGCGCTCGGCTTCGGAGAAGCCGCCTTCGGGGCCGATCAGGATGGCCCAGGGTTTGTTCCGCGCCTCCGAGGCGAGGCGCAGGGCGGACCCGGCCTCGGCCTCGTCGCAGAACATCAGCTGCCGCTCGGCGGGCCAGGTATCGAGCAGGCGGGAGAGTTTTTGGAGATCCGCTACCTCGGGCACGAAGGTGCCGCCGCATTGTTCGGTGGCCTCGATGGCGTGGGCCTGGAGCCGGTCTTGGCGGATGCGTTCGGAATTTGTGAAATCGGTCTGCACCGGCACGATCCGGGCAGCCCCCATCTCGGCCGCTTTCTCGACGATGAAGTCGGTACGTGCCTTCTTGATCGGCGCGAAGAGCAGCCACAGGTCGGGCGGCAATTGAAGCGGTCTGGTCTGCGTCTCGCAAACCAGCGTGCCGCCGCGCTTGCCGGCCTCGGTTACATGAGCCAGCCATTCGCCGTCGCACCCGTTGAACAGGGCCACCGGATCGCCGACACCCAGCCGCATCACCCCAAACAGGTAATGGGCTTGATCGCGCGACACCTGAACCGGTTGCCCCTGGCCCAGCGCCTGCTCTACATACAGTCTGATCTTTGCACTCATGGAAGACTACATATGCAAGGCCAAGCCCCAACACCAGATGGTCAGGTTGCCGATGCGGTGACCGGCAACTGGGTCGATATCCATGCCCCGGCCTGGTCGCGCCCCTATCTCAGGCTCAGCCGGGCCGATCGGCCCATCGGCACCTGGTTGTTGTTGATCCCCTGCTGGTGGGGGTTGGCGCTGGCCATGCTTGACGGGCAGGATGCGCGCTGGGGCGATCTGTGGATCGCCGTCGGTTGCGGGATGGGCGCGTTCCTGATGCGGGGCGCGGGCTGTACCTGGAACGACATCACCGACCGAGAGTTCGACGGGCGGGTCGAGCGCACGCGCTCGCGCCCGATCCCATCGGGGCAGGTGAGCGTGCGGATGGCGGTGGTCTGGATGGTGGCGCAGGCGCTGTTGGCGCTGATGATCCTGCTGACGTTCAATCGAGCGGCCATTGCCATGGGCGTGCTGTCGTTGTTGCCGGTGGCGATCTATCCCTATGCGAAACGCTTCACCTGGTGGCCGCAGGTCTTTCTGGGGTTGGCGTTCAACTGGGGCGCGCTGTTGGCCTGGACGGCGCATTCCGGCTCGTTGGGATGGGGCGCGGTGTTCCTCTATCTGGCGGGTATTGCCTGGACGCTATTCTATGACACCATCTATGCCCATCAGGATACGGAGGACGACGCGCTGATCGGGGTCAAGTCGACCGCCCGGCTGTTTGGCGACCAGACGCCGCGCTGGATGGCCTATTTCCTGGTCGCAACCGTCAGCCTGATGGGGATCGCCGTGATCGAGGCGGCGTTGCCCGATGCCTCGATCCTGGCGTTGGTGCTGGCGCTTGCAGGGCCTTGGGCGATGGGCTGGCATATGGCGTGGCAGCTGCGCGGGCTGGACCTGAATGACAATGGCAAACTGTTGCAGCTGTTCCGGGTCAATCGCGACACCGGCCTGATTCCGCTCATCTTCTTTCTGGTTGCACTGCTCGCATGATTGCACCACCGACCCTTGAGAGTTAAGAACTCTGCCAAAGACCGGAGAGACACGACCTGCTCATGCGACTTCCCCTGACCCTCGTGGTCGCGCTGACCTTTGTTCTGGCTGCGGCGTTGTGCGGTGTCGCCGCCAGTTTTGCGGTGTCCGCTGTCGAGGAAAACTCGGAAATCGCCGTGCGCCGCGCCCTGGACCTGAAGGGGCACGACTGGGCCGAGGTCGAGGCCGACGGGTTGCAGGTCAAGATGACCGGCATGGCCCCCGACGAGGCGACACGGTTCAACGCGCTGTCGGTGGTCGGAGGCGAGGTTGACGCCTCGCGCGTGATCGACCTGATGCAGGTACGACCCTCGGCAGGCCTGGCGGCTCCGAAATTCTCCATCGAAATCCTGCGCAATGATTCCGGTGTCTCGATCATCGGGTTGGTGCCCGCCTCGATGAACCGGCAGGCGTTGCTGAATGCGCTCAAGCGGCTGGCCGACGGGCAGCAGGTCGCCGACCTCTTGGAGACCGCGAGCTATCCGGTGCCCGATGGCTGGCAGGATGCGCTGGACTATGCCGTGGTCGCTCTGGGTATGCTGCCGCGCTCGAAGATCTCGGTCAGCGCCGGGCGGGTGACGGTACGCGCCATCTCGGACAGCGGTGCGGACAAGAGACGGCTGGAACAGGCGCTGAACCGTGCCGCGCCGCCTTCGCTGCGGATCGGCCTTGATATCGCGGCCCCGCGTCCGGTACTGACGCCGTTCACCCTGCGATTCCTGATCGACGAGGAGGGCGCCCGCTTCGATGCCTGCGCCGCCGACACCGAGGCCGCCCGCGACCGTATCCTGAACGCCGCCCGCAATGCAGGGATGCAGGGCAATGCTTCGTGCACCATCGGGATGGGCGTACCGTCGCCCCGCTGGGCCAAGGCCGCCGAGTTGAGCCTTGCCGCACTGGCCGAACTGGGCCGGGGCACGGTGACCATCGCCGATGCCGACATTACGCTGGTCGTTGCGCCGGGCACCGACCCAGCTCTGTTCGACCGGGTCGTCGGAGAGTTGGAAGCCGGCTTGCCCGATGTGTTTGCCCTGCACGCGGTCCTGCCCGAACCCGAAACCAAGAAGGCCATCGGCCCGCCCGAGTTCACCGCCACGCTTAGCCCCGAAGGGCTGGTGCAGCTGCGCGGGCGCCTTGGCAGCGATTATGCCCGCGACATGGTGGACAGCTATGCCAAGGCGGCATTCGGGGCAAGAGCGGTCTATACCGCCGCGCGGATCGCTCCCGATCTGCCGGCGGACTGGCCCGTCCGGGTGCTGGCCGGGCTCGAGGCGCTGGCAACCTTGAAGAACGGTGCGTTGGTCGTGACACCCGATCAGGTAATGCTTCGGGGTACCACCCATGTGGAGGAGGCCAGTGCCGAGATTGCCCGGCTGTTGGCCGACAAGCTGGGTGAGAACCAGAATTTCGATCTGGAGATTACCTACGAAGAGCCGCCAGAGCCTGAGGAAACCAGCCTTGACCCGGACCGGTGCGAGGCGTTGCTGGCCGAGGTGCAAGCAAACGACAAGATCGCCTTCGAGCCGGGTTCCGCGACAATTGCGGCCAGTGCATCAGGTACCATGGACAGGATCGCGGACCTGCTGCAAAGCTGCGGCCCGATCCGTCTGGAAATCCAGGGTCACACCGACAGCCAGGGCCGCGAAGAAATGAACCAGCAGCTCAGCCAGGCCCGCGCCCAATCGGTTCTGAACGAGTTGCGGGCCCGCCGGGTGCTGACCGCAAGCTACGCCGCCGTCGGTTATGGCGAAAGCCAGCCGATCGCCGACAATGGCACCGAAGCGGGGCGCGAAGCCAACCGCCGCATCGAGTTCCACCTGATCCGACCGGAAACGGTGGACGATCACACGACCGCGCTGGAGCAGGTCGAGGCAGAACAATCCGCTGATGCGGAGGCTGAACAGAGCACCACCGGGGCCGCCGGGGAGGATCAGTAAGTGGATAGAACCAACTTCATCATCGCAACCGCCATCATCCTGTTTGTGGCCTTTTCCATGGGATGGTTCGCGAACTGGTTGGTGCACCGGTTCACCCGCGTCCGGCAAAGCGATGTGGCCGATCTGGACCGAATGAGCCAGGAGTTGCACGAGGCCGAGGAGGCCCGCGATCAGGCGATCACCTATCTGCAGCAGCGCGAGGCGGAACTGACCAACCAGCTGACCCAGACCGAGGCGGAACTGGCTGCAGCGATGGACGGGTTGCGCGCGGCCCGGCAAGAGGCCGAAGAGCTGCGCCATCATCGCGGCTGAGCGATCGGCGCGAGGTGCCTACCAGCGGGTCAGGGCGTCTTCATCCTCGTCCTTGGCGGCGACCCAGCCTGCGCCAGCCCCGGTGATTTCCTTTTTCCAGAACGGCGCGCGGGACTTCAGATAGTCCATCAGGAATTCGGCAGCCTCGAACGCATCCTTGCGATGGGGTGCGGCGGTGGCGACCATCATGATCCGATCACCCGGCGACAATCGGCCAAAGCGATGGATCACCAGCACGTCGCCCAATGACCAGCGCTCTTGCGCCTCTGATGCGATCCTGGTCAGTGCCTTTTCGGTCATGCCCGGATAATGCTCGATCTCCATCACATCCAGATCGCCCTGCGCCAGATCGCGCACCACGCCGGTAAAGGTCACGATGGCGCCCATGCCGGTATCGGCGGCGGCAAAGGCGTTGGCCTCGGCGCCAAGGTCAAAGGGTTCCTTCTGGACCAGCACCCGCATCGGACTCAGCCTCCGGTCATCGGCGGAAAAAAGGCCACTTCGCGCACGCCGCTGAGCGATGCGTCGAAATCGGCCAAATCCTGATCCAGCGCCACCCGCAGGGCGCTCAGATCGGCGAATGCCGCCTCGTAACGCGGCTCGCGGGCGCACAACTCCTCGACCAGTTGCGCCACGGTCTCGGCCCCGGTTTCGACCCGCTCTCGCGGCACACCGATCCGCTCGCGGACCCAGGCGAAATAGAGAACATCCATCAGCGCGTCTCCCTCAGGTGCGGCATGGCTTTACGTAGGTAGTCAAAGCCTGTGATCAATGTCAGCGCCGCCGCGACCCACAACAGCCACAGGCCCACGCGTCCGGACCAGATCATGCCATCCAGCTTCCAACGCAGGCCGTGCAGGTCCGCGACCTCGCCCGCCATGATCTGATCGACGATCCCCTGATCCATGCCGAACGAGGACATCACCAGGTAGTGTTCGAAAATGCCCTGGCTGAACAGCACCGCGATGGCGATCATCTGGGTCGTGGTCTTCCACTTGGCCAGCTTGGTTACCTTGAGCGTACCGGCCACATCACCGAGATATTCGCGCAGACCCGAGACAAAGACCTCGCGGAACAGGATCACCGTGGCGGGCAATACCAGCCAAGGTGTCCAATGTTCTGTTGAATAACCCACAAGGATCATCAGCGCGATCACCACCATCGCCTTGTCGGCGATCGGATCCATCATCGCGCCCATCTTGGTTTCCTGTTTCCAGGCCCTTGCCAGATAGCCGTCGAACCAGTCGGTGACGGCCGCCGAAACGAACAGGATCAGCGCGAACCAGTCGGCATAGGGCCGCGTGAAATAGAGAAACATGACTGCCAGGCCGGGCGCGGCAAGCAGGCGCAGCAGGGTCAGGATATTGGGCAGGTTCCACTTCATGCGCTGGGTTTATCCTGCCCCGAGCGAATGGGAAAGAGGACAGAAGCACCGCATATCTCAGACAACCGCGCGCAACTGTTCGATCAGGCGATAGCGCAGGCCAAAGGCGCGGTCGCTGGTGGGGTCCGCCTCGGATGCCATCCAGGCCACGACCAGGTCGCGGGCTGGATCGGCAAAGAGGTATTGACCGTGGATGCCCATGCCATGGATCAGCGGTTTGGCTCCGGGGTGGATATACCACTTGCTGCGATAGACCATGTCATATTCCGCGAAACGGTCGGCGAAATCACCGGTCGCCCAGGCCTCCGGATCACCCTGCGTGGCGATATCGTCCAGCCAGTCGGCGGGGATCACCTGACGCCCGTCCGCGCGTGCGCCGCCCCGGCAGATCAACTGCCCCACCCGCGCCAGATCGCGGGCGGTGACGCACATACCACCCGCCGCCCGTGGCCCGCCGATACGGTCGACAGTGATATAGGCCGCCTGCTCTGCGCCCATCGGCCGCCACAGATGTTCGGACATCAGGTCGGCATAGCGCAGCCCCGCCGCCCGTTCGAACACCCAGGCCAAAAGGTCGGTTACCGGCGAGACATAGTGAAACCGCCCGCCATGCGGACCGTCACGCTCGGTCAGCATCTGCTGGAACCCGCGCAGATCGGGTACCGTGTCACCCGGCTCGACCACGTTCCAGTTGGCCGCCTTGCGATAGGCGATGATCGGGCCGGTGGTGGCGGTGTAGTCTTCGGAGAACGCGACCCCCACCCGCATATCCAGCGCCTGTCGCACCGTCGCACCGGCATAGGCGGTTTCTCCCTGCTCGGGAACATAGTCGGTGATTGCCGCATTCAGGTCCAACAGCCCCTTGTCCGCCAGAATCCCGGCCAGGAGGCCCAGCACGGATTTCGAGACCGACATCAGGATATGCGGATCATCGGCCCCCATGCCGTTGCGATAGACCTCGTGCACGACACGGCCCTGATGCAGCACGACCAGCGCATCGGTGCAGGTGGGTGCAAGGATATCGCTCAGCGTATCCTCGGAAAGCAGCGGCGCACCCTGCTCCAGCGCCCACACATCGCCCGGCGCATTGGCGATCCGGGCCGAAGGCACGATCTCGCGCACATGATGAAAGGCCCAGGCCGAATAGGGTCGGGTGCGCCAGTTCGCCAATGTGGCGCGGTCGGCCTCGGCTGGCGGAAACCCCTGCATCAATGTCATCGAAACGTCCTCCCCGCGTCAGCCAAGCGCAGGGCAAAGCAAATGGCAAGTCAGCTTTCGTGGAAGAAGTCGTAGATTTTCTGCGCCAGCCCCTCGGAGACACCTTCGACCGCGGTCAGGTCGGCCAGATCGGCGCGGCTCACCGCCTTGGCGCTGCCGAAATGCGCAAGCAGCGCGCGTTTGCGGGCGGCACCGACGCCGGGGATATCGTCGAGCGGGGTTGCGCTGACCGCTTTTGCCCGCTTGGCCCGGTGGGTGCCGATGGCAAAGCGGTGCGCCTCGTCCCGCAGCCGCTGGATGAAATACAGCACCGGATCGTTGCGTTTCAGGGCAAAGGGGCGCTGCCCGATGCGGTGGAACTCTTCCTTGCCGTGGTCACGGTCGATGCCCTTGGCGACGCCCACCATCGGAATATCCTCGACCCCGTGCGCCACCATGATCTCCTGCACCGCGCTGACCTGCCCGGCGCCGCCGTCGATCAGCAACAGATCGGGCCACAGCCCCTTGTCACGGTCGGGATCCTCTTTCAGCAGGCGGGTAAACCGGCGGGTCAGAACTTCTTTCATCATGCCGAAATCGTCACCGGGGGTCAGGTCATCGCCCCGGATGTTGAACTTGCGGTACTGGTTCTTCATCAGCCCCTCAGGTCCCGCCACGATCATGCCGCCCACTGCATTGGTGCCCTGGATATGGCTGTTGTCATAAACCTCGATCCGCTGGGGCGGGCCATCCAGGTCGAACGCCTCGGCCAGCCCGCGCAACAGCTTGGCCTGAGTGGCGCTTTCCGACATCCGCCGGGCCAGCGACTCCCGCGCGTTGCGCAGCGCGCCCGAAACCAGTTCGGCCTTTTCGCCGCGCTGGGGTACCAGCAGTTCCACTTTGCGCCCGGCCTTCTCGCTCAGCGCCTCGGTCATCAGGTCTGCATTCTCGATCGCGTCCGACAGGATCAGCTGCCGGGGCGGTTCCTTGTTGTCATAGAACTGGCCCAGAAAGGCCTCCATCGCCTCGGCCGCCGAGACGTCCTCGCCCACGCGGGGATAGAAATCGCGGTTGCCCCAGTTCTGGTTGGCCCGGATGAAAAAGACCTGCACGCAGGCCTGGCCGTTCTCCAGATGCAGGGCCACCACATCCGCTTCGGCCACGCCGCGCGGGTTGATGCCCTGTGCGCCCTGCACCGTGGTCAAGGCCCGGATCCGGTCGCGCAACGCCGCTGCACGTTCGAACTCCATCGCCTCGGACGCTTCCATCATCTGGTCCGCCAGTTCCTCTTGCACTCGGGTCGAGCGGCCCGAAAGGAAGCGTTCAGCATCCTTAACGGCGGCGGCATAATCGGTCTCGGATATCAGC
Source organism: Ruegeria sp. YKSF070 (assembly GCF_059612725.1). Lineage (NCBI taxonomy): Bacteria > Pseudomonadati > Pseudomonadota > Alphaproteobacteria > Rhodobacterales > Roseobacteraceae > Ruegeria > Ruegeria sp. YKSF070. The sequence goes on from NZ_JBXWRD010000037.1 coordinate 18,517, forward strand.
CCCACGCAGGGCCCCGAACACCGCTTGATCTGGTAGAGCAGGCAGGGCCGGGTGCGGCTGTCGAACACCGCATCGGTGCAGTTGCGCAGCAGGAACGCCTTTTGCAATTGGTTCAGGGTGCGATTGACCGCACCGGCACTGGCGAAGGGGCCGAAATAGGTGCCCTTTTCCTTTTTCGCGCCCCGATGTTTCTTGATCTGCGCAAAGGGATGGTCCTTGGCCACCAGGATATTGGGAAAGCTTTTGTCATCCCTGAGCAGCACGTTGTATTTTGGCTTGAGCTGTTTGATCAGGTTCTGTTCCAGCAGCAGCGCTTCGGTCTCGGTGCGCGTGGTCAGGAACATCATCGAGGCGGTCTCGCGGATCATCCGCTCGATTCTTGGACTATGGCCGGGGCGGGCATAGTTCGACACTCGGGCGCGCAGGTTGCGCGCCTTGCCGACATAGAGCACCCGCGCCTGCGCATCGAGCATCCGGTAGACACCGGGCGCGCCGGTCAGACTGCGCAAATAGTCCTGGATACAAGCATATCCGGTGGCCGGGGAATCAGGTTGGGACGGGTTCGTGTCTTGCATGGGACCGAGATATGATTCTCTGGACCCGGCTGCAATCTTGTGGCGTCCGTTTCAAGAGGAAACAAATCCACGGATTGTGTGGATAAGTCTGAAGACAAGTTTACGACACGTGGAAATTTCCCTTGTTTCGCGGGCAGTTTTCCGAGTTGCCTAAAAAATAGGCAGCACTGCAATCCTCTGATTTCAAAGAAAACTTTTCCAGATGCGCTGCAAGTAAATGAAAACAAAGGTCTTTTTGTAACGCTTTCGTTACGTCAACCAAGCCGGTGCAAAACTTGCAGCCTGAACCTCTATTCAACCCCCAGAACATCAGGGGTGCGCCAACCCAGATGCTGACCGCCATCGACGCAAAGCAACTGCCCGGTGACCGCAGGGGCATCGAGGAAATATCCCAAGGCGGCGGTGATATCTTCGGCGTTGGCACCCCGGCCCGAGATGGTGCGGGCGCGCTGGCTTGCGAAATGTTCGGGCGACTGGCGGTGTCCCTTCAACGTCGGTCCGGGGCCGATCGCATTGACGCGGATCGCCGGTGTCAACGCTTGGGCGCTGGTTTGGGTCAGGGTCCACAGCGCGGCCTTGGCCAGCGTATAGGTCATGAATTCTGGCGTCAGCTTTCGCACGCGCATGTCGATCATGTTGATGATCAAACCGGTCGCCATGGGTTCGCCATTGTCGTCCGAGATCGCTTCCAATCCCTGCGCTGCCATCGCTTGGGTCAGCACGAAAGGGGCGCGCAGATTGCTTTCCATATGCCGGTCCCAGCTTTGCCGGCTGGCGCTGGTCAGGCTATCATATTCAAAGATCGAGGCATTGTTGACCAGACAGGTGACCGGGGCGCCCAGTGCCTCTGCTGCGCGGGGCAGCAGGGTCTGCATCTGGTCCTCATCCAGCAGATCGGCCTGAAGCGCCGTTGCGCGCTGGCCCAACCGCCGGATCCGCTCCGCAACTTCGGTCGCCTCGCTTTCGGAACTGGCAAAGTGCACCGCCACGTCATGGCCGCGCCCGGCAAGATAAAGCGCCATGGCTCGGCCCAGACGATGGCCAGCCCCGGTGACAAGAGCCAATGCCATGTCAGCACCTCTTTGTTGTGTGTCGTCTAGAGCAGGACGACAACGATATAGACGACATAGATGCCCGTCAGGAACACACCCCAGGTGCGGGTGATGTCCAACTTGAAGAACACGAACGGGATCAGCATCAGCGAAGACGCGAGCATCACCCAAAGATCGAACCGCAGGAACTCGGGATCAACCGGGATAGGGCCAAACAGCGTGGCCACACCGATGATGGCCAGCAGGTTGAACATGTTCGACCCGATCACGTTGCCCAGTGCCACGTCCGCCTGACGCCTGAGCGCGGCCATTACGGTGGTGGCCAGTTCGGGCAGCGAGGTGCCGACCGCCACCAGGGTCAGGCCGATCACAGTCTCGCTGACCCCGTAGGTACGCGCGATAATCGAGGCATTGTCGACCAGCAGATGCGCCCCCATCGGCAGGCCGATCAGGCCCAGCAGCAGATAGATCCCGATGCGCCACCACGGCATGTCGGGATCGGCCTCCTCCAATGCTTCCAGATCGTCATCGGCGCAGGGATCCCCGCAGGCTTTGCGATGGGCATGCGCCTCGCGAAAGGCATTGGCCAGCATCAACCCCAGACCGGTCAGCAGGATCAGGCCGCTGGTGGCGGTGAATGTGCCATAAAAGGCCAGCCCGATGAACAGGACCGAGGCCAGGATCATCAGCACATAGTTGCGCCTCGTATTGCACTCGCTGGTGTGCAGCGTCGCCAACAGGGCCGGCAGCCCCAGCACTAGAAGGATATTCGCGGTGTTCGACCCCACGACATTTCCCAGCGCGATGCCCGGCGCGTTTTCCTGCACGGCCTTGATCGAAATCAGCAGCTCCGGCGCCGAGGTACCGAAGGCGACGATGGTCAGACTGACGATCAGCGCCGGCACGCCCAGCCGCAGGCTGAGATTGACCGCGCCCCGTACCAGCGCGTCCCCGGCCAGAAGCAGGATGACCAGCCCCAGCGCCGATAGGATCCATGGCATCATGTGCGGCCTCCATGTCCACAGACGCAGGGGCCCTTGCCGATCCTGTAGCGCCCGCAACGCGGACATTTTGCCGATTTCAGCCGGGACGCGCCCGGAAACCGCAAACGTCCGAACATGGCGAGAACCATCATGCCAACCAGGAAAAGGGCGACGATCTTGACCAACATGTCAGAGGCCAAAACGCGCAAAGGCCGCGCGCTCCTCGATGCCGGCAAGCGCATCCTCAGCCAGATGCACGCCGAACCGTGACCAGAACGGGCGGCGGATGCCGTAGCGGCGGAACCGCACCTTGTCGCCGAACCGTTCCTGCATCTTGGGTTTCATATGGGCGATCCCTTCGATCAGCCCCAGATCGCGGGCCCGCGCGCCCAGCCAGACCTCGCCGGTGAACAGGTCTTCGGTGGCATCCAGCCGGTCGCCGCGACGTTCTTTGACATGGGTGATGAAGTTCTGGTGGATGTCGCCCAGCAATCCCTTGAGCCGGGTCACGTCCTCTTTCTTTTCCGGGCTGAACGGGTCGAGCATGGATTTCGACTTGCCCGCCGTGTGCACCCTCCGCTCGAACCCCTGGCGCGCCAGAAACACATGCGCGCCGAAGCTGGCCGAGATCACCCCGATCGAACCGAGAACCGAGCTGTCGTCGGCCCAGATCTCGTCAGCGGCGCAGGCCAGCCAATACCCGCCCGAGGCGGCCACATCTTCGACAAAGGCATAGACGGGGACCTCATGCTCGGTCGCTAGACGCCGGATACGCGCCCCGATCAGCGAGCTTTGCACCGGCGATCCGCCTGGCGAATTGATTTCCAGGGCAACGGCCGCAGGCTTGCCCTTGCGAAAGGCGCGCTCGAGCATGGGAGCAAGCGTGGTGTCGTTCAGCGCCCCGCGCCCGGCGAGACCAATCGCACCGGACAGGCGAACCACGGCCACCAGAGGCGGCTTTTTCTTAAACGGAAGGGCGAGTGTCATGGCAGCCGATGTAGAGCGCGCCCTGCCGACAAACAAGACGCGCGGCATGACAGATACGCGACGGCAACATATTTCCCACAGCGAACGGGCAAATTTGCAACGTGCTCCTCCTCTTAACTGCGAATGCGCCAGCCGGTCCGGAAGATCCACCAGATCACCGCCAGGCAAAGCCCCGTGAACCCGGCAATCGCCAACAGGCTCAACCCAACGGGCACATCGGCCAGCCCGTAGAACGACCAGCGAAACCCCGAGATCAGATAGACCACCGGGTTGAACAAGGTCACCGTTTGCCAGGCCGGCGGTAGCATCGAGATGCTGTAAAACGTACCGCCCAGAAAGATTAGCGGCGTCACCACCAGTTGCGGCACCAGCGACATCTGTTCGAAATTGCTGGCCCAGATGCCGACAATGAAGCCAAGCAGCGAGAAGCTGAGACAGGTCAGCACCAGAAAGGCCGCCATGGCAAAGGGATGCTCGATCCTGAGATCGACAAAGAAGCTGGCGGTGACCAGGATCACCAGTCCCACAAACAGCGCCTTGGTCGCCGCCGCGCCGACATAGCCGATGACAATTTCGATGAAATTGACCGGCGCCGAGAGCAGTTCATAGACGGTGCCCAGAAATTTCGGGAAATAGATGCCGAAAGAGGCGTTCGAGATCGACAGCATCACCACCGACAGCATGATCAGCCCGGGCACGATGAAGGCGCCATAAGAGACACCTTCGATCTCTTGGATGCGGCTGCCGATGGCGGTGCCGAACACCACGAAATAAAGCGAGGTGCTGAGCACCGGCGAAATGAAGCTCTGCGCCAGGGTGCGAAAGAACCGGGCCATTTCGAACCGGTAGATGGCGGCAATGGCGGCCCAGTTCATTGTGTCTCTCCCTTGACGAGGGTGACGAAGATCTCCTCGAGGCTCGATTGGCGGGTCACCACGTCGCGCAATACCAGACCGGCCTCGGCCACGTCGTTCAAGAGCGTGGTGATCCCGGTCCGGTCGGCATGGGTGTCATAGGTATAGATCAGCACATCCCCCGCCGCGCCCAGCGACAGGTTGTGACGGGCGAGGCTGGCCGGGATCGTGGAAATCGGTCGGGTCAGCAGCACGTCCAGCTGTTTGCGGCCCATCCGTGCCATCAACTTGGCCTTGTCCTCGACCAGCAGCAGCTCGCCCTTGTTGATGACGCCGATGCGGTCGGCGATGGCCTCGGCCTCTTCGATGTAATGGGTGGTCAGGATGATGGTGACACCGGCGGCCTTCAACTCGGCCACGATCTCCCACATGTCCTTACGCAGTTCCACATCGACCCCGGCGGTAGGTTCGTCCAGAAACAGCACCCGCGGGTCATGCGCCAGCGCCTTGGCGATCAGGACCCGGCGTTTCATGCCGCCCGACAGTTCCTTGATCGCGTTGCGACGCTTGTCCCAGAGCGACAGCTTGCGCAGCACCTCCTCGATGCGGCCATCATTGGCACGCTTTCCGAACAACCCGCGCGAGAACCGCACCGTGTTCATCACCTTTTCAAAGGGTTCCAGCGCGATTTCCTGCGGAACCAGGCCGATCATCCGGCGGGCAGCGCGGTAGTCGGACTGAATATCGTGCCCACCCACGGTGACGCTGCCAGAAGTGGGCGTGGTGATGCCGCAGATGGTCGAGATCAGCGTGGTCTTGCCGGCGCCATTGGGGCCGAGCAGCGCCAGAATCTCACCCTCGCGAATGTCGAGCGAAACGCCCTTGAGCGCCTCGAACCCGTCAGCATAGGATTTTCGCAAGTCCCGGATCGAAAGAATGGTCGTCATGTATTGGTCCCGTTCTGGCCGGAACCCTACAATCTGCCGCCGCAGGGGAACAGAGCGAATATGCAGCCCCGTTCAGCCGCGCCTGAACCAAGTCTTGCGAGGCGCGGCGGCCTCTTCGGCCCCTTGAGGGTCCTCGTTGGCATCGGCCGTGAACTGCGCTTGCAGGTTGTCAAAGAACTGGTCCGCCATCTTGCGGGCAAACCCGTCGATGATGCGGCTGCCAAGCTGGGCCAGCTTGCCGCCCACCCGCGCCTCGGCCCGGTAGGACAGCAGAGTTCCTCCCGTATCATCGGGGGCAAGCCGCACCTCGGCGCCGCCCTTGGCAAAACCCGCCGCGCCACCCTTGCCTTCGCCCGTCAGGGTCAGGCCAGCGCCCGGCACCAGTTCGGACAGGGTAACGGTACCGCGAAAGGTCGCCTTTACCGGGCCGACCTTTTGCACCACCACCGCCTCGAAGCCTTCATCGGCGGTGCCGGTCACCTCTTGCGCGCCGGGCACGCAGGTGCACAGCACTGCCGGATCGAGAAGCGCGGCAAAAACCGTCGCGGGGTCGGCCGCGATGGTACGTGTGTCGTGCAGCTGCATGGGCTCGCTCCCTTTGTGACGGGACCGTGCTAACGCCGCCCTCCGATGGGGGCAACCGTCGGGGGTATCGAAAATAGGCATGGCGCAAGGGCCAAACCGTGATAGCCAGAGGCAGGGCGCGGGCGCCCGGACAGGATCCACGAAATGACCGAGACCGCACAACACCGGCCAGGTGCCGGAATTGCCTTTATCATGGCCGGAATGCTTGCCATTTCGCTCAACGACATGCTGGTCAAGCAATTGTCGGGCGCCTATCCGTTGCACCAGATCGTCTTTACGCGTTCGGCTGTGGGGATCGTGCTGTCGTTTGGGTTGGTCTGGGCCGAGGGCGGGTGGCGCATCCTGAAAACCAGGCATCCCTTCCTGCACGCCCTGCGCGGCCTGCTGGTGGTGATCTCGAACATGAGCTTTTTCGCCGCGCTGGCGGTGGCGCCTCTGGCGGATGTGACAGCACTGTTCTTTGCCGCGCCGCTGTTCATCACGCTGCTGTCGGTGCCAATCCTGAAGGAACGTGTCGGGCCGATGCGCCTGGGCGCGGTGCTGGTCGGCTTTTCCGGCGTGATCCTGATGCAGCGCCCATGGCAGGGGGCAGAAAGCCTCGAGGCAAGCCGGTTGGTCCTGCTGCTGCCAGTGTTGTCTGCACTGACTTATGCGCTGTTGCAACTGATGACCCGCAAGCTGGGGGTCAGCAGCAAGGCTTCGGCCCTGTCGGTCTATATCCAGATGATGTTCATCCTGGTGGGGGCATTGTTCTATCTGGTCGCGGGCGATGGCCGGTTCGTTGACGAAAGCTCGGACCCCAGCATGGTCTTTCTGCTGCGCGCCTGGACATGGCCCAGCGGAGAGGACTGGCTGCTTCTGACCGGTCTGGGCCTCAACTCGGCCATCATCGGCTATTGCCTGGCGCAAGCCTATCGCCAGGCTGACGCGGCAACTGTGGCGCCGTTCGAATATGTCGGATTGCCGTTGGCGGTATTCTGGGGCTGGATGATTTGGGGCGATCTGCCGGATTGGGAGGTCTGGGCCGGCATGGCGCTCATCGCAGGTTCAGGCCTGTTCGTGTTCCTGCGCGAACAAAGCCAGCGCCGCACAGGCGTAAGGTCGGGCAGCCGCGCCGGCAGGGTCTGACCCTACCGGTTTCGCTTGGGGATCGCCTCGTTCGCGGTCCAGTCCCAGGTGCCTTGGTCGCGCTCGTCCACCGCCTGTTTCCAGCCCACCGCCTCGGCACGCTCCTTGAAATGGATGCCTTCTGGGCTGTGCCGGGTGATGCCGTCAAAGATCGTCGCCAGCCGCTGCGTCTGCATCAGCCCGGTCTGCTCGATTGCCTGGTTGATCACCAGTTTCTGCATCGCCAGCTGGTTGATCGGAACCGTGGCCATACGCGCGGCCAGCTCCTCGACCCTGTCATCCAGATGCTCCGCCGGCACCGCCTCCAGCACCAGCCCCATATCCGCCGCCTGACGCCCGGTGATTTTGTCGCCGGTGAACAGCATCCGCTTGGCCCGCTCGGCCCCCAGCCGATAGACCCACATTGCCGTTGTCGGACAGCCCCAGACCCGCGTCGGCATGTACCCGATCTGTGCGTCTTCGGCCATGATGGTCATATCGGCGCACAGTGCGATATCCGACCCGCCCGCCACCGCGAAGCCGTGCACCTTGCACACCACCGGCTTCACCGCCCGCCAGAGCGACATGAAGTGTTGAGTATTGGCCCACATGAAACGGTAATCCTTGATCGGGTCCCAGGGCATCGGCTGGGTCACGTCACCCGCCCCGTTACCCTCCGCGTAATAGGTCAGGTCATAGCCCGCGCAGAACGCGCGCCCCGCCCCGGACAGCACCATCACATGCACACCCGGATCGGCATCCGCCCGCGCCACGGCAGCGGCCAGCGCGCCGGGCAGCTCGTCATTGATGGCGTTCATCACCTCTGGCCGGTTCAGCGTGATACGAGCGATGCGCCCGTCCTTTTCATATGCGACAACGGACATGTCTCTCTCCCTGATTGAACCCCAGCAGAGCATGCGAAACGGCGCGTACAAAACGCAACGCCACGTCATGCGTCACCGCTGCGCTTGATTTCGGCGCGCGGGGCCGGGAACCTGCCGCAAAGAGAAGGAGAGCATCATGCTGAACGGCATCCGCATCGTCGAGATCGAGGGGCTGGGCCCCGGACCCTTTGCCGCCATGCTGCTGGCGGATCTGGGCGCCGATGTGATCACCGTGCACCGCAAGGGCGGGGCGGTGACACCCGGCATGCCGGAGCGTTCGCTTCTGGATCGCGGCAAACGCTCCATCGCGCTCGACCTCAAGGATGCCGCCGACATCGCCACCGCCCGCGCCCTGATCGCCGGCGCCGATGCGCTGATCGAAGGCTTCCGCCCCGGCGTGATGGAGAAGCTTGGCCTCGGCCCCGAAGATTGCCACGCCCTTAACCCGGCGCTTGTCTATGGCCGGATGACCGGCTGGGGCCAGGACGGGCCGCTGTCCCATGCCGCCGGGCATGACCTCAACTATATCTCCCTCTCGGGCGCGCTTTGGTACGGCTCGGCCCCCGGCGACGCGCCGCAGACACCCGCTACGCTGGTGGGCGATATCGGCGGAGGCGCCATGTATCTGGTGACAGGGATTTTGGCCGGCCTGCTGAACGCCCGCGCCACCGGGCAGGGCACCGTGGTCGATGCCGCGATCTATGACGGCTCGGCCCATATGATGAACCTGCTGATGAGCCTCGGGCAGACCGGCAGTCTGTCCGAGACGCGCGGCCGCAGCCTGCTTGACGGCCCGCATTGGAGCCGCACCTATACCTGCGCTGATGGTGGCCATGTCACCGTGCAATGCCTCGAGCCCAAGTTCTACGCCCTCTTCCTCGACCGGCTCGGACTGTCGGACGACCCCGAGTTCTCGCAGCAGTTCAACCCGAAGCTCTGGCCCGCGCTCACCACCCGCCTCGCGGCGCTCTTCGCGACACAGCCGCGCGACCACTGGGCCGATCTCTTCCTCGGCACCGACGCCTGTGTCGCGCCCGTCCTCAGCCCGCAAGAGGCGCAGCACCACCCGATGAACGCCTCCCGCCGCACCTGGGCCGAGGTCGACGGCACGCTTCAGGCCGCTCCCGCACCTCGTTTCGCTGGCCGCGACTGGCAGCCGAAACCCAGTCCCGCGCGCGGGGAACACACGGCGGAGATCCTTGCAGAACTGGCCAAGCCCGGGACTCCCTGACCCCCCTTCATTTCGCTGAAAATACTCCGGGGAGTGCGAGGGGCAGCGCCCCTCGCTCCTGCACTCACCGCCCGCGCACCGTGTCGATCATCAGCTGCACGTTTGCAGGATCGGCATCCGGCGTGATGCCATGACCCAGGTTGAAGATATGCGGCCCCTTGGAAAACGCCTCGACAATGCGCCGCGTCTCGTCCACCAGCGCCTGACCGCCGGTCACCATGTGGGACGAGGCCAGGTTGCCCTGCACGCAGCCATCCACCTGTACATGCGCCGCCGCCCAATCGGGCGTCACCGAATTGTCGAGCGCCACGCAATCGACGCCGGTGGCCCTGGCAAACCCGACATAGCCCTCACCCGCCTCGCGCGGGAAACCGATCACCGGGATGCCGGGATGGCGCGCCTTCAGCGCCTGGGTGATCTCGCGGCAGGGCTCCAGCGCATACTTGGTGAACGCCTCACCCTTCAGCGACCCGGCCCAGCTGTCGAATATCTTGACCACCTCGGCGCCTGCCTCGATCTGGGCGCTCAGATATTCGATGGTAGCCGCCGTCAGCCGTTCGATCAGTGCGTCAAACAGCGCCGGATTGCCCTCGCGCAGCGCATGCGCCGGGCCCTGGTCGGGCGTTCCACGCCCGGCGATCATATAGGTGGCCACCGTCCAGGGCGCCCCGGCAAAGCCGATCAGCGCCGTCTCCGACGGCAATTCGCGGGTCAGGATGCGCACCGTCTCATAGATCGGCGACAGCGTCTCGTGGATCGCCTCCACCGGCTTCAGCCGGTCGAAATCAGCCTGCGCCCCGATGGTCGACAGGCGCGGCCCCTCGCCGGTTTCGAACCAAAGATCGGCCCCCAGCGCCTGCGGCACCAACAGGATGTCGGCAAACAGGATCGCGGCGTCGAACCCATAGCGGCGGATCGGTTGCAACGTCACCTCGGCGGCCAGCTCGGGGTTATAGCACAGCGACAGGAAATCGCCTGCCTGCGCGCGGGTGGCGCGGTATTCCGGCAGATACCGCCCGGCCTGCCGCATCATCCAGATCGGCGGGGTGTCCAGCACCTCGCCCGCCAGCACCCGCAGCAGTTTCTTTGTCTCGGCCATATCCGCCCCCATCCTTCACTTTGCGCCACGGGTCTGCGTTCGGCGGCAATTTGTCAAGCGCCGCCCCCATTGTCAGGGCAATGTGACGCGACTAAAGCTGACGTCCATGAAAATCGCACTTCCCTCTCCCGCATCGCCGCTGAAGATCGGCACCCGTGGCTCGCCTTTGGCGCTGGCGCAGGCGTTCGAGACCCGCCGCCGCCTTGGCGTCGCCTTCGACCTGCCCGAGGACGCATTCGAGATCGTGGTGATCACCACCACCGGCGACAACCGCGCGATGATCGAGGCCGACCGCCCGCTGAAAGAGATCGGCAACAAGGGCCTCTTCACCAAGGAGATCGAAGAGGCGATGTTGCGCGGCGATATCGACATCGCGGTGCACTCGACCAAGGACATGCCGGTGGAACAGCCTGCGGGTCTGGTGCTCGACACCTTCCTGCCGCGCGAGGATGTGCGCGATGCCTTCATCTCGCCGAGCCATTCGGCGATCCGCGACCTGCCGCAGGGCGCCGTGGTCGGCACCTCGTCACTGCGCCGCAAGGCGCAGCTGCTCAATCGTCGGCCCGACCTCAAGGTTGTCGAGTTCCGCGGCAATGTTCAGACCCGTCTGCGCAAACTGTCCGAGGGCGTGGCTGAATGCACTTTCCTGGCCATGGCAGGAATCCGGCGGCTGAACATGGCCGAAGTGCCCGCCACCGCGATTTCACCTGACGACATGCTGCCTGCTATCGCGCAGGGCGCCATCGGGATCGAACGGCGCCTGGACGATACCCGCGCCGCCGAGATGCTCGCCGCAATCCACCATGTCGAGACCGATCAGCGGCTGGCCGCCGAACGGGCGCTGCTCGCCGCGCTCGACGGGTCCTGCGAAACCCCCATCGCCGGATTGGCCGAGCTGGACGGCACCACCCTGCGCCTGCGCGGCGAGGTGCTGCGCCCTGATGGGTCCGAGGCGATCACGCTCGACCGCAGCGGCGACGTGACCGACGGCCCGGCGCTGGGCACCGAGATGGCGCGTGATCTGCTGGCACAGGCCGGGCCGGGCTTTTTCGACTGGCGCGGCTGACCACCCGCGCGGCCTTTCCCGCTTTGTCATCGCCGGTTCCCGGGGCATAGTAGGCGGGGCGCATTGCTGCGCCCGCCCGGAGACCCCGCATGGACCGCCGCCTGACCACCATCCTCGCCGCCGACCTGTCGGGCTACTCGCGCCTAATGGCTGCGGACGAGGAAGGCACGATCACCCGCCTGCGCCACCTCTTTGCCGACATCGTCCGGCCCGGCCTGTCCCGCGAGGGCGGGCGGCTGATCAAGACCATGGGCGACGGCATGCTGGTCGAGTTCGCCTCGCCCGTCGCCGCCCTGCGGTCGGCCGTCGCCATCCTGCAACGGGTGGCGCGCGACCAGGCCGAAACCGCCCCCGACACCCGGATGTTGTTCCGGGTCGGTATCCACCTGGGCGACGTGATCAGCGATGGCGACGATATCCTTGGCGACGCGGTCAACATCGCCGCCCGGCTGGAAAGCCTGGCCACCCCCGGCGGCATCTGCATTTCCCGCAGCGTCCACGACCAGGTGCGCGGCAAGGTCACCGCCGAACTGATCGAACTGGGCCCGCAGCCGGTTAAAAACATTCCCGACCCGGTCGAGGTCTGGCGGGTGGGCGCAGAGGGCGTCGCCTGCGCCGCGGAGAAACCTGCGGTGCGCGCCGAACTGCCCGCCGTGGTCATCCTGCCCTTTGACAACATGTCAGCCGACCCGGAACAGGATTTCCTGGCCGACGGCATTGTCGAGGACGTGACCACCGAACTCAGCCGCTTCCGCACCCTGACCGTGATCGCCCGCAACTCTGCCTTTGCCTACAAGGGCAGCCACAAGGACGTGCGGCAGATCGCGGAAGAATTGGGCGTGCGCTATGTGGTCGAAGGCTCGGTCCGCCGCGCGGGCGACCGGCTGCGCGCCACCGCGCAGCTGATCGATGCCCGGACCGGCGCCCATGTCTGGGCTGAACGCTGGGACCGGACCATGGCCGATCTGTTCGACCTGCAAGACGAGTTGACCGCCGCCATCGTGTCCGGGGTGGAGCCGGAATTGGGCGCGCACGAACGTAATCTGGCGCGCCGCAAACCCACCGACAGCCTGACCGCCTGGGAGATGTGCCAAAAGGGTTATTCCGAATTCACCCGCTACACCGACGAGGGTTATTCGCAGGCACATGCCTACTACACCCGCGCCATTGCCGCCGATCCGGATTTCGCCTTGCCGCACGCGCTGCTGGCGCGCCTCGCCTGGGTGAAGGTCATTACCGGGCGGACGCGCGACCCGGCCGCCGAAATCTCGACTGGGTTAGACCATGCTGCGCAAGCCATCGAGCGCGACGATCGCCTTGAAATCGGTTATGTCGCGCTGGGCGTCCTGCTGGCCATAACCGGGCGGGAACAGGATGCCGCCGACGCGCTGGACAAGGCCGAGTCGCTCAATCCCAACAACGCGGTGCTGCATTTCGGTCGCTGCCACGCCTGCCTGTTCATGCAAAGGCTCGATTGCGACCGGCTGGAACGGGCCGCCCGCACCGCACTGCGCCTGAACCCCAAGGACCCGATGGCCTGGGGCTTCTGGTTCCAGCTTGGCAATGCCTTCACCTTTCGCGACATCGACGCCGCCGATCCCGAGGCGCTGGCCGCCTATGAAACCGCCTGCCGGTTCGCAAACGCGGATTACTTCGTCTTCATGGCCACCGCGCTGAAACACGCCAAGCTTGGCAACCGGGACAAGGCCGCCCACTATCTTGCCCAAGCGCGCGAAAGATACCCGGCCCTGACAGCTGAATTCTGGCGCCGCGCCTTCCGCTTTCCGATCTGGGCGCGCTGGGTTGCGGCCGACGAAGCCAATCTCCAGATCCTGATCGATCTCGGCCTGCCCCCGGAATGACGTGGCGCTCTGTTTGACAGGCCCGTCCCCGACCTGAGACCCTTTCCGCCATGGAGGACCACGCATGACACCGGGAAAGGCCTATCTCAACACCGAGGAAATCCGTCCGCTGGCGGAACGGTCGAACCTGATGGGCGTCTGGCTGGTCGCCCATTGCTGGGGCACCATAGCGCTGGCGGTGTCGCTCTTCGGTCTCTGGCCCAATCCGCTGACCTTTGTGCTGGCGGTGATCGTGATCGGCTCGCGCCAGCTGGGCCTTGCCATCCTGATGCACGAGGCGGCGCATAACGCGCTGTTCCGCAACCGGCGGCTCAACGATCTGGTGGGCGAATGGCTCTGCGGTCGCCCGATCCTGGCGGAACTGGCGGCCTATCGCCATTACCACCTGACCCACCACCGCTTTACCCAGACCGACAAGGACCCCGACCTTGTCCTGTCTTCGAAATTCCCCACCTCGCATGCCTCGATGCAACGCAAGTTCGCCCGCGACCTGACCGGGCGTACCGGAATAAAGCAACTGACCGGCCAGATCCTGATGTCCTTCCGCCTCGCTGGCGATGACGAGGCGATCAAGGCCGCGGCTTCGGATTTCGCGCAAAGCTTCAAGGCGCCGCAATTGTGGAAATCGCTGCCGGTTTTCCTTGGCGTGGCACTCTTGATCAGCCTTGTCGGCGACTGGTGGTGGGGGCTGGCCTTCTGGGTGCTGCCCTATCTCACCTGGTTCCAGTTCGTCCTGCGCATCCGCAATATCGCCGAGCACGGCGCCACCGAACAATCCGAGGATCCGTTCCGGAACGTCCGCACCACCCTTGCCGGGCCCATCGCCCGCCTTCTGGTGGCGCCCTATTGGGTGAACTACCACCTCGAACACCACATGATCATGCATGTGCCCTGCTACAACCTGCCCCGGATGCACGCGCTCTTGCTGGAAAAGGGGCTCGGCGCCCGGATGAAAACCGCCCCCAGCTATGGCGCCGCCCTGCGCGAGGCCGGCTGGCGCAGCGCCTGAGGGCACACCACAGGGCACGCATTGGCGTACGCCGCGAATCCCTCTATCCTGCAAGAGCCAACCCATTGTCGCGCAGGAGTAATATCATGACACGGCGCAGGACAGGCTGGACCCTCTTAACCGCGGCGCTGTTGCTGCCCGGCATGGCGATGGGGTTTCAGGCCTTCAACCGGTTCGAGGTCTATCCCGTCAGCAAGGGCGTGTTCGAAGTGGTCAACCGGCATGGATCGGCGCCCAAGGATTTCTGGTGCGGCGCTGGCGATTATGCCATCCGCGTGCTGCGTACCAGCGCGACCCAGCGCATCTATCTGTGGCAGGCGGTGGGACCGGCGGTTACGGTCAAGGGCCGCAAGGGCGTGCAGTTCTCACTGCAACCACCCCAAGGCGCCGATACCAACCCGGGCTATTCGATCAGCGTCAAAAAGGTCGGCGACAACATGACGGCGTCGATGGCACAGAACTATTGCTACGACCGGCTGACCGACGATTTCTGGCTCCGTCCCTGACAAAGGGGAAACCGGCCCGCCCCTTCACTTTGCCGAAAATACTCAGGGGGAGTCACCGCAGGTGACGGGGGCAGAGCCCCCTGAACCCGGTCAGATCCATTTCGCCATCGGCGGCAGGCTCATCAGCACTGCGTTGGCGTCATGCCCGGTCTCCAGCCCGAACTTGGTGCCCCGGTCATAGACCAGGTTGTATTCGGCATAGAGCCCACGATGCACCAGCTGAGCCTCCTTCTCGGCCTCATCGAACGGCTGCACCCGGCGGCGTTCCACCAGCGGCAGATAGGCGGGCAGGAAGGCGCGACCGATATCCTGCGTCAGCGCGAAATCCGCCTGCCAGTCATGTGTGCAGAGATCATCCATGAAGATACCGCCGACACCTCGCGCCCGCTTGCGGTGCGGGATATAGAAATACTCGTCCGCCCAGGCCTTGAGACGCGGGTAATGCTCGCTCCCGTGCGGATCCAGATGCGCCTTTTGCGTAGCGTGGAAATGCGCCGTGTCCTCGGCGTATTCGATACAGGGGTTCAGGTCCGATCCGCCGCCGAACCACCAGGCATGCGGGGTCCAGAACATCCGCGTGTTCATATGCACCGCCGGTACATTCGGGTTCTGCATATGCGCCACCAAGCTGATGCCCGAGGCCCAGAAACGCGGATCGTCCGCCATGCCGGGAATGCCCTTGCGCGCGGCCATCGCCGCCTGCGCCCGCTCGCCCAGCGTACCGTAGACGGTCGAGATATTGACGCCGACCTTTTCAAACACCCGGCCGCCGCGCATCACGCTCATCAGCCCGCCGCCCGCGTCCGAGCCGTCGTCGGATTGCCGCGTGGTCTCGGTCACCTCGAACCGGCCCGGCGCCATGTCACTGAACGGCCCTTCGGCATGGCTGTCCTCCAGCCCCTCAAAGGCGGCAACGATCTGGTCGCGCAGATCGCGGAACCATGCCGAAGCGGTGGATTTCTCGGTCTCGAACATATGGTCTTCCTTCAATGCGCGGGTGCTGCCACCGGGTCCAGCAGGGTTCGACCGCCATCGACCGTCAGGATCTGTCCGGTCATGAAGCTGGAGGCATCCGAGGCCAGATATTGCGCGGTCAGCACCAATTCGTTCGCGGCGGCGACCCGGCCCAGGGGGGTGTGCCGCTCGATATCCTTGCGAAAGTCACGGTTGTCCTTCAGCGCCACTTGTAGCGAGGCGCTCATCACCGAGCCGATGGCAATGGCATTGACCCGGATCCGCTGCGGCGCCAGCGCCACCGCCATGGCGCGGGTCATCTGGTCCAGCGCGGCGGTCGAGACCGAATAAGCCAACAGGTCGGGGTGAGTCCGCCGGGCGGCGACCGAACTCAGGTTGATGATCGCACCGGCCTGCCCTTCGCCATTCTCGCCAGCCTGCTTGATCATCCGTTTTGCCACCGCCTGGCTAAGGCGATAGGCCGGGAACAGGTTCTGGTTCAGGGCGACGCGCACCGAATCGTCCTCCGTGTCCAGCGGATCGGTCGGGATCACCTGCCGCGCACCGTTCACCAGAATGTCGATCTGGTCGAACGCATCGATCGTGGCGGACAGCAGGTTGGCGACTGTCAGCCGCTCGCGCAGGTCACCGGCGAAATAGCGGATGTTGCCATCCTCGGCGAAATCACCCAGCTGCTCCTCCAGCCCTTTGTCGTCCATGTCAGCGAACATGACATTGGCCCCGGCCGAGGCGAACTGGCGCGCGATGGCAAGGCCGATACCGTTGGCCGCGCCGGTGACGATGGCGGTCTTGCCTGCGATGGAAAAGGACATGGGCTGTCTCCTGACTTTGGGCGCAACTTAGCCGGGTTCAACGCCGGGGGCGAGAGGCGTGGAAAACCTTGAACCGGTTGTCGCCGGCGACCTCGGCCACCTGCTGGAACCGTTCGTTCAATGCTGCCTCGTAGGGCAGGTGCCGGTTGGCCACCATCCACAGCTGCCCCGACCCGGTCAGATTGCGCGCGGCCGCAGCGATGAAGCCCTGGCCAAGCGATGGTTCGGCGGCGCGCCCGGTGTGAAACGGCGGGTTCATCACAACGCAATCCAGCCGCTCGGGTGCTTGCCAGTTCAGCACGTCGGTCCAATGAAAGCTGGCGCGCGGATCGTCGATGTTTTCGCGTGCACAGGCCAGCGCGACATGGTCGGCCTCGACCAGATACAGCGCGCGCACGCCCTCGCGCGAGAGGATCCCCGCCGACAGAAATCCCCAGCCCGCGCCCAGATCGGCGATCACCTTACCCGGCTTGGCCGGCAGCGCGGCCAAAAGCATGGCCGAGGCGGGATCGACCCCATCGGCGGAAAACACGCCGGGCGCGGTGCGGAACCCCGCGACCCGCTGATCGCCGGGCGGGGTCCAGTCTGAAAAATCCGCCGCATCGGCGCGGAACCAGAAGATCTTGCCATGCGCCTTGGACAGCGGCCCTTCGACCACGACCCGCTTGCGGATGTCTTTCAGCAGGCTGTCGACCCCGTCGGTCTTGGTCCCGTCCACCACCACCCGCCCGGAGGCGCGGCGGCAGGCCTCGGCCACCATCGCGCGCGCCAGCGCCTTGGCGCGCGGCAGGAATACCACCGCATCAGCACAGGGCGCATCCGACTGCGCTACGGTGCGAAACCCGCGCGCGGCGAAATGGTCGTGCCATGGGCGATAGGGTTGCACCACCTCGGTATCGGGTGGCAAAGCCGACAGGTCATGCTCGGGCGTCGGACCCAGCACCGAAACAGGCGCGGTCAGGTCCAGCCCCGAGGCCAGTGCAAGCTCAAGTCGCGAAGACATGTTCGGATATCCGTTCCGGGACGCAGCGGCGCAAATGGCGCGGCATCAGTCCTCTTTTTCCATGGTGCATTGCAGCGGGTGCTGATGACGGCGGGCGAAATCCATCACCAGGCTAACCTTGGTCTCGGCGATCTCGTGACTGAACACACCGACAACCGCGACCCCCTTCTTGTGCACGGTGAGCATTATTTCGAACGCCTGGGCGTGATTCATGCCAAAGAACCGTTCCAGCACATGCACGACGAATTCCATCGGCGTGTAGTCGTCGTTCAACAGCAGCACCTTGTACAGCGGCGGGCGCTTGGTCCTGGGGCGCGTCTGCAACAGGACCGAGGCATCGTTGTCCTGGTCATGCTTGTCCGACATCATGTGCAGTTGTGCGTTCATGGGGTGCGCGTATCCGATTCCGGGTTCGGTTTGGTCGCAAGCTTATATAACCTTAGCGTGGAAATGGAAAAGAGAAAGCAAACGCGACAGATGGCGCAGAATCTGACAACGGTGGGGTTCGACGCGGACGATACGCTCTGGCATAACGAGCGCTTCTTTCAGATGACACAGGCGCATTTCGCCGGTTTGCTGGCCGATTTCGCTGAGGCCGACCACTTGATGGAGCGGCTGTTGGCCGCTGAGAAGCGCAACATCCGTCACTACGGCTACGGGGTAAAAGGGTTCACCCTGTCGATGATCGAAACAGCAATTGAGGTGACCGACGACCGGGTGCCCGCAGCCGTGATCCGGCAGTTGATCGAGGCCGGGCAAGAGATGCTGGCGCACCCGATCGAGCTGTTGCCGCATGCCCGCGCCGCAGTCGAGGCAGTGGCCGAAACCCATCGCGTTCTATTGATTACCAAGGGTGATCTGATCGATCAGGAACGCAAGCTGGCGCAGTCAGGGCTGGGTGAGCTGTTCCACGGGGTCGAGATCGTCTCGGAAAAGACGGCCCGCACCTATCAGACCGTCTTTGCTCGCCATGGTGATGGGGCCGGGCGGGCGATGATGGTGGGCAACTCCATGCGGTCGGACGTTATCGCGCCAATCCAGGCCGGGGCCTGGGGTGTTTTTGTGCCACACGGGCTGGAATGGGAGATCGAGAAAGCCGATCCGCCGTCGGATCGGTCCCGGTTTCACAGCCTTCCCGACCTGGGCGCTCTGGCAGAGTTTGTGGCGCAGCTGGGCTGAGCCGAAACCGGGGCCAGCGTGATCTGAGTCACGAAACCGTCGGGTTCGAATCGCGGCTTCAGGCGCCATAAAAATGCCATGATCGCCGGTGTTGGGGCAGGCAGGACATCCTACCCTAAATGTAGTTAATCAGAGAGGAGGAATTTCCGCCCAAGCGTGCAGCCAGCGGGTTTATTTCGGGAATCCACTGTGTTAGCCTTGCTCCAAGAAGAATAACCGAGCCAGCCGGAAACCGGCGGCCTGAGGCAGACAGAGGCAATGATCGTGCAGGTTCGGCAAACAATGCCGGCCCGTTTGGGCCTGATTTTTTTCTTCGCGGTCTGGATGATCGCGGCTCTAGCCGGCGTGGTCAGGGCAGCCCCCTATGCCGCGATGGTGATAGACGCCCGCACCGGAGAGGTGCTGCATGCCACCAATGCCGACACCCGCCTGCACCCGGCCTCTCTCACCAAGATGATGACGCTCTACATCGCCTTCGAAGCGGTCCGGAATGGCGAGTTGACCATGGATACCCAGGTGCGGATCGACCCTTTCGCCGCCAAGGAGCCGCCCTCGAAACTGGGCCTGCGTGCGGGTCAGAAAATCGCCTTTCGCTATCTGGTGCGGGCCGCGGCGGTGAAATCGGCAAATGATGCCGCCACCTCTATCGGGATTGCGATCTCCGGGTCCGAGGCGGCCTTTGCCCGGCGCATGAATCGCACCGCCAAGGCGCTGGGGATGACGCGCACCACGTTCAAGAACGCCCATGGGTTGACGGAATCCGGCCATCTCAGCACCGCGCGTGACATGACCACGCTGGGGCGGCATCTGCTTTATGATTACCCGCAATATTACAACCTGTTCTCGCGGCGGCAGACCAGCGCCGGGATCAAGACCGTTGCCAATACCAACCGCCGCTTGCTGGACGCCTATCAGGGTGCCGACGGGATCAAGACGGGCTATACTCAGGCGGCTGGCTTCAACCTTGTCGCCTCGGCCAAGCGCGGCGACGAACGGGTGATCGCCACCGTTTTTGGTGGCAAATCGAGCACCGCGCGTAACGCCAAGGTCGCCGAGTTGCTTGATCTCGGTTTCCGCAAGGCGCCGTCGCGTGCGCCAATCCGCCGCCCCGACATGCCGCTATATGCAGGCGAAGTCGGGGAAACGTCGAAAACCGTTCGCGTGGCCGGTGCCCCCACCAGCAGCCTGCGCCCCAATCAGCGGCCGGGCGGCGCGATCGCCACCGTGGTGGCACAGGCGGTTGCCGAAACCGCACGCCAGGACGAAGACCGCATTCAGGCTGGCATCAACGCCGCCATGGCCGAGGCCGATGTCGTGACACGACAGGCGCCGGACACACCGGATCCTGGCGTTCGGCCCAGCATGCGGCCCGAGAACCTGATCCTGGCCGTGTCGGAACCCGATGTCGAACCAGAACCCGAGCGCGAGGTGGTTACCCGCCTGTCGACCTCGGGCGGGCATCTTTGGGGCATCAATATCGGGCGCTATCCCAACCGATATGACGCGGAAAAGGTATTGCTGCGCACCGCGCTGGCCGAAGTGTCGACACTGGACGGTTCGCTGCGCAAGGTGCACCAGTCCTCGAAAGGGTTCGAAGCGACGTTCCAGGGCATGACCCGCGATCAGGCCGACCGCGCCTGCCGTCGGCTTCAGGCCCGCAACGTCACCTGTTTCATGATCGGGCCGTCATAAGGCCCGGCACACGACGACCTCGTGAATATTGGCCGCAGTCCCAAGCTGCGGCCTTTTCTTTGCCCGCTCGCTCAGCGTTCGAACGCCGTGACGCTGACGCCGCCCGCTTCAAGACACCGGCGCACCGAGCGGGCGATCTGGACGGCGGTCGACCCATCGCCATGCAGGCAGATCGTGTCGACCGAGGTCTCCAGATGCTTGCCGCTTTCGGTGATGATGGCACCCGCGCGCACCATTTCGAGCATGCGCGGCCCGGCCACGCCCGGGTCATGGATCACCGCGCCGGGCAGCGACCGGTCGACCAGCGTGCCGTCATCGTTATAGGCGCGGTCGGCAAAGATCTCGCCCACCCATTTGCAGCCCAGTTCGCGCACCGCCTGTTCCTGTTTGGTGACCGCCAGCACCATGATGATGATATCGGGGTCCACATCCAGCGCGCCCTGATAACAGGCACGCGCCATGTCCTGATCGACCGAGCACATGTTGGCCAGCGCCCCGTGCAGTTTCAGATGCCGGACCTGCGTGCCCACCGCCCGCGCCATGCCCAACGCCGCGCCCAGTTGATAGCGCACAAGGTTTCGCAGGCTGTCATGGGGCACCTTCATGTTGCGGCGGCCAAAGCCTTGCAGGTCGGGAAAACCCGGATGCGCACCGATACCCACGCCGTTTTCCGCCGCGAGCGCCATGGTTTTCGCCATCACGTCCGGGTCACCGGCATGAAAGCCACAGGCGATATTGGCCGAGGTGATGATTTTCAACAGGCTGTCATCGTCGCCCATTTTCCAGGGGCCAAAGCTTTCGCCCATGTCGGCGTTAAGGTCCACTTGGGTCATGGTATGCTCCTCAGTCGGTGGCGGACACGACGCCGCTGATCAGTTGGTAGGACAGAAGGTCGGGAATGTCATGCGGGTCGCGCACCAGCGGTTCGACCCGCGAGGAAAGACGCGCAAGATCCTTGAGCCAGGCCGCATGCAAGCTTACGGCCTCGTCCAGCGACACGAACTGAAAGCGGACCGCGCCCCCCGGCGGCGTCTGCGCCGCGCGCGGCAGGTCGCAGGGCAGCACGGTGGCGATGCGGGGATAACCACCGGTGGTCTGACATTCGGGCAGCAGGATGAACGGGTTGCCGGTGCCGGTCATCTGGATGTCACCGGGCGAGATCACCTCGGACAGGATGTTGAGCTGCCCCTTGGCGGCAAAGCCCGGCCCGTCGCTGTCCAGCTGCATGCCCATCCGGTTGGCGCGCGGGCCACGGCGGAACTCGGTCGCCTCGAACCGGGCCAGCGTCTCTGTATCGAACAGCGCGGTCTGGAAACTGGCCACCACCCGCAGGGTGCCGCCACCGAACCGGTCTTCGGCGGCAATCTTCATGCCCGCCTCGCCCTTGTCCGGCCCGTTTTCCAGCGTATCGCCCACCGCCACCGCGCGACCGACCCGCGCCGCCAGATGGGCCGAGCGTGAGCCGAGGAACGGCTCGCTCGCAATGCCGCCACCCAGATGCAGATATCCATAGCCGCCGCGCAGCACCGCGCCGATGCTCAGCCGCTGCCCCTTGGCCAGCGCGTGCGAGGCGTTCCAGGCGACCGGGCTGCCGTCGATGCTGGCCTGCATGGGCGCGCCGGTGAGCGCGATGCGCACAGGTGCGGTGGCTTCAAACTCGCCGCCCATGCCAGCCATCTCCAGCGCCGCCAGGTCGGGTTTCTGACGCAAGAGCGCGGCCCCTTCATGCAGTGCGCGCAGATCGGCCGCGCCCGAGCGCGACAGGCCCTGATCCAGGTAGCCTTCGCGCCCCTGGTCCTGAATGGTGCAGGCGGGGCCGATGCGGCGGACAATCAGGCTCATACCGCGATCTCCTCGACCTTGGCGCCGCCGGTGCCGTCCTCGTTTTGGGCGCGGATATGGTCCAGCTCGGCCCGCTCGATCGGTTCGAACACCATCTCGTCGCCGGGGTTGAGGGCAAATGTCGGCTCCATCCCCGGTCGGAAACAGCGGAACGCGGTCTGTCCGATATGACGCCAGCCGGTGGGTGTGGGCCCGGCAAAGACGATGAGCTGGCGGATGGCGCAGACCAGCGCGCCCTCGGGCACCATCGGGGTCAGTTGTTGCAGGCGCGGAATGTCGAACTCGGGCGCGAGCGGACCGAGATAGGGCTGGCCGGGGGCAAAACCGATGGTCAGCACCCGCACGCGCGATTTGCCTAGACGGCGGACCGCCTCGTCCACGTCCAGACTAGCTGCGGCTGCGGCATCTTCAAGCTGCGGCGCCAGATCGGTGCCATAGACCGTGGGCACCCGCCACAGTTTGCGGCCCGAGGGCAGCGGCGCGGCATACCAGTCGCGTTCGGCCAGCAGGGCAGCCAGCCGGGCCTGCACCTCGGCATGGCTCAGCCGCAGCGGGTCAAAGCGCAGATAGGCCGAGGCGAGCGAGGTCGAACTTTCCACTACGCCCTCCCACCCAGCCTCGTGTAGCGCGCCGCGAAAGGCCAGCGCGGCCCGGTTCGACGGTTCGGTCATGGTGTCGGCAAAGGTGACGAGCACACCATCCAGACCAACGGTCCGTATCAGGGGAAAGGGATCAGCGCGGGTCATATAGCCTCCGCATCAGGGTCGGGGTCAGGTACATGGGAAACTGGTAGCATCCCAGAAAGATCAAGAGCGGCTCGGTCACTTCGCTGGGCAGCGCAACAAAGAACAGAGCGAAGTTGCGGTTGCCCGCAACGATCGAGGTGGGCACCGGATCGGCCCCGCCTCTGGCGCGCAGGGTCAGATAACACAGGGTCTGCCCGCCCAGATTGATGGCAAAGGCTGCCAGCAGCCAAAAGGCCAGTTCGACCGGGCGCTCGGTCATGGCAGGGCGGACCGCAGACATCAGCGCAATCACGATCACCGCCAGCGCGATCACTGTCAGCCCATCCATCGCGCGGCGGTTGAGGTCACTCAGATGCCGCGCACCCCAATGGCGCAGGGCAAAACCGCAGCCCGCCGCCGCAAGGATGACCGCCAGCAGGCGCAGGGCGGCGCCAAACACCTCGGCCGGGTCGCCAAAGGCGGGCAACAGCCAGAACACCGGGATCGCGGTCAGCGGCAACAGCGCCGTGCCCAGAATCAAGAGCCGCAGCGCCGGCGCCGGGTCATGCCCCAGCAGGATGGTGAAATTGGCCGAGCCAGTGACCGAGGGCGCAGCCAGCACCAGCGCCGCTACCAGCGCAAGCGGCGTAACCGGCAGGCCAAGCAGGCGCAGACCCAACAGGAACAGGATTGGCAGTGCCAGTTGGAGCACCAGAACCCGGCGGGCGGTGCGGGTCAGGTCCGCCAGCGAGCCCGCCGCATCGACCGGGCCGATGCGAAAGGCAGTCAGGAACAGCAACAGCGCCACCAGTTGCGGGATCCAGGGCCGCATCAGCGCCGCCAGCCCGGGCAGCGCCAGGCCAGCGGCCAGCCCCACCATCAGGCCCAGCCTGCCATGCCGGGCAACAAAGGCCAGCGCCTGTTGCATCGTCCCTGCTCCCTCGCCGTCTGGGCGCTATTGCCCCGGACCCGCCCTCAGATTGTCCGGCAACCAGGTGGCCAGATCGGGGAACAGGATCAGTACGAACACCATCAGCACCATGATCAGGAACATCGGAATGGCGGCGCGGGCGATGTAACTCATCTCGTGATTGGTCATCCCCTGCAAAACGAAGAGGTTGAAGCCGATCGGCGGCGTGATCTGCGCCATCTCGACCACCACCACGATGAAGATGCCGAACCAGATCAGGTCGATGCCCGCATCGCGGATCATCGGCTCGACTACCGCCATGGTCAGCACCACGGAGGAGATGCCGTCAAGGAAACAGCCAAGGATGACGTAAAAGACCAGAAGCACCATCAGCAGCTCGAACCGTGACAGATCCCAGGCGGCGATCAGGTTGGCCAGCCCGCGCGGCAGGCCGGTAAAGCCCATCGACAGCGACAGAAAGGCAGCGCCTGCAAGGATCAGCGCAATCATCGCGCTGGTGCGGGTGGCGCCCATCAGGCTTTCGGCAAAGGTCTTCCAGCTCAGCGATCCCTGTCCCAGCGCCAAGAGCAGCGAACCGATGACACCGAATGCAGCAGCCTCGGTCGCGGTGGCATAGCCCAGATACATTGACCCGATCACCACCACGATCAGCGTTATCACCGGCGCCAGAAACCGCGAGTTGCGGATCTTGTCGGCAAAGCTCAGCTTGGGTTCGGGATTGGGGCTCCAGTCCTTGCCGATCCGGGAATAGATCGCGACATAGCCCATGAACATCGCCGCCAGCACCAGCCCCGGCAGGATACCGGCAAAGAACAGCTTGGTAATCGACTCGTTGATGGTGACGCCGTAGACGATCAGCGTCAGCGAGGGCGGGATCATCAGGCCCAGCGTTGCCGCCCCGGCCAGCGTGCCGATGATCATTCGCTCGGGGTATTTGCGCTTGCGCAATTCAGGGATCGACATCTTGCCCACGGTGGTCAGCGTGGCCGCGGACGAACCCGACACGGCGGCAAAGACGGTACAGCCGACGATATTGGTGTGCACCAGCCCACCGGGCAGCGGTGCCATCCATGGGGAAAGACCCTTGAACATGTCCTCGGACAAGCGCGTTCGATACAGGATCTCTCCCATCCAGATGAACATCGGTAGCGCTGTCAGAGTCCAGCTGGAGGAGGCCGACCAGATCGTGGTCAGCATGACATCGCCCACGGGGCGGGTGGTGAACAGCTCCATCCCGACCCAGGCCACACCCATCAGCGCAAGCCCGACCCAGACGCCAGTGCCCAGAAGGGTGAAGAGGACGAAGAGAAACAGAATGATGACCGAAAGGTTTTCCATCGCCGCCTACTCCCCGTGGCTCTGGTCGGCGAGGTCACGCGTGATGCGGTGATCGCCCTTGAAGATGACGTGGATCAGGTGGTCGGTCAGCGCGATGGCCAGGATCACGGCGCCCAAGAGCATCGCCGACTGCGGGATCCACAGCGGAGTGCGGTCCTGTCCCTGGCTGATGTCGTTGAACTTCCAGCTCCAATAGACAAAGCGATAGGCGTACCAGACGAAGTACCACATCACCGCCGTGCCGATGCCGAAACACCAGACCTCGATCCAGCGGCGCAGCCCGTCGGGCACCGCGTTGAGCAGGATCGAAACGCGGATATGACTGCCCCGGTTCAGCGCGTTGGCAAAGGCCAGGAACGAGGCCGCTGCCATGGCGTAACCCGCATAGTCGGGCGCACCCGGAAACACTTCGCCGGTCCAGCGGGCCAGCATCTGCACCACGATCAGCCCCAATATGCCGACCAGGCACATCGCGGCCAGAACGCCTGCGATGAGATAGAGCAAATCCAGTCCGCTGCGCAAACCTCTCAGTAGCGCCATGACACATCCTCCGTTTCGGAAAAATCAGCCGGATCAGTGCGGGCGGCGGGTTGATCCGCCGCCCGCGCCGTATCCCGTCGCTCAGTCGGCCTTGAAGGCGTCGACGATGGCCTGGCCCTGATCACCGGCAGCTTCAAGCCACTCGCTGGTCATGGTCACACCGATCTCTTTCAGCTCGGCCACCAGCTGATCCGAAGCCGGACCGACGGTCATGCCGCCATCGCGCAGACCCTGAAGGGTAAAGCCCGTGTATTCCTTGGACCGCCAGTTGCCCGCATACTCGGCCAGCCCGGCACAGGCCTGGATCACGTTCTTGTTCTGATCGCTCACGCCCGACCAGACATCCGAGTTCACGAACACGTAGTTGCGCGGCAGCCAGGCATCGACCTCGTAGAAATAGTTCAGCGATTCCCAGACCTTGCGGTCATAGCCGGTGGAACCGGACGAAATCATCGAATCCGCCACACCGGTGGCAAAGGCCTGGCTGATTTCGGCCGCCTCGATGGTCACCGGCAGCATGCCGGTCAGTTCCGCCAGCCGCGAGGTGGCGTTGTTGTACGAGCGGAACTTGATGCCTTTCATATCGGCGACCGAATTCACCTCGTTCTTGAAATACAGGCCCTGCGGCGGCCACGGCACCGAATAGAGCAGGGTCAGGTTCTGCTCGGCCAGAAGCGCGGACAGCGGTTCCTTGGCGGCCTTCCACAGCTTGTCGGCATCGTCAAACGAGGTGGCGAGGAAGGGCACCGAGTCAAAACCGAACAGCGCGTTCTCGTTCTGGTGGCCCGACAGCAGACGCTCGCCGATCGGCGCCTGACCGGTCTGCACGGCGCGCTTGATATCGGCGCCCTTGAACAGCGAGCCCGACGGATGGGTGACGATCTCGATCTCGCCGCCGGTGCCGGTGGTGACGCAATTGCCGAACTCTGCCGCGGTCACCGAATGGAAGTTCGAGCCGGAATAGGCCAGCGGCATGTCCCACGTTTCAGCAGTGGCGGACAGGGCCGCAACCGAGGTCAGCGCCGTCGCCGCAAGAAGAGTTGTCAGTTTTTTCATCGTAGTCTCCCTAGTTGGTTGGTTCGTTTTATGGTTCTCAGTTTTGCCCGGCCTTCGTGTAGCGTGCCGGTGAATAGACGCTCAGGTCAATGTTGGGCTGCCGCCCCGAGATGAGCTGTGCCAGGATGCGGCCGGTTTTCGGGCCGCCGGTCAGGCCGACATGGTGATGACCAAAGCCGGTATAGGCGCCCTTGAGATGCGGCAGTTCGCCGATCACCGGGATCGAATCCGCAGGCGCCGGACGGTGGCCCAGCCATTCGGTCACCTCGTCGGCCTTGAGGCCGGGAAACACCGCCGCCGCGCTGCGCTTGAGCAACTCGATCGGGGCACGGGACGGCCCCGCCTCGAGCCCGCCGAACTCGACCACCCCGGCCAGGCGCAAGCGACCCTCCATCGGGGTGGCGACAAACTTGCGCGCTGCCACCATGACCGGCGATTTCGGCATGAAATTTGGGTTCCAGAACTCTATATGATAGCCGCGCTCAGCCTCGAGCGGCACTTCGAGCCCCAATTTCTTGGCCAGTGGCCCGGACCAGACCCCGGTGGCGACAACTGCAGCGTCGCAGGGAATGGTCTGGCCACCGGCGCGCACCCCGGTGACACGGCCGTTTTCCCGCGCGATATCCTCGACATCGGCCTGAATCAGCTGCCCACCCGAGGCGACCACATGCGCGGCCAGA
Source organism: Ruegeria sp. YKSF070 (assembly GCF_059612725.1). NCBI lineage: Bacteria > Pseudomonadati > Pseudomonadota > Alphaproteobacteria > Rhodobacterales > Roseobacteraceae > Ruegeria > Ruegeria sp. YKSF070. Next base: position 46,037 of record NZ_JBXWRD010000037.1, read on the forward strand.
TCCTTGACGTATTGGCCCGGATCGGTGATGCGGCCGTGATCCTTGAGGCGGATGGCAAAGCGCAGATCGGAGGAGAAGACCGGATCATATCCACGGAACTCCTCGGCCTCCATCTCATCCCACGCAAAGCCGTTCTGCCGCCGCAGGTCCCAGGTGAACGCATCCCCCTGATAGTGGGCGCGGTCGTTGTAGAGGAACAGATAGTCAGACGGCACCACCCATTTCTCGGCGCCGGTTCCTTGTGCCAGCGCCAGATGGTCGGCCTGACTGTCGCCGATGATGGGCGCCATCGCCGCTGCTGTATGCGCCGCGTCGCTTGCATTGGCCCGGCGAAGGAACCGCAATAACCAAGGTGTCAGCTTGGGCAGATATCCCCACCGCAGAAACAAGGGTTCGTTCGGGTTGAACAGCATCTTGGGCGCCTTGCCGATCAGGCCCGGCGTGCTCACCGGTACGATCGCACAAGAGGCCAGCACGCCACCATTTCCGTATGACGTGCCTTCGGCGGGACCGGCGCGGTCGATCAGCACCACCTTGTGCCCGTCGCGCTGCAACCAGATCGCGGTGGACACCCCGACGATACCAGCGCCGATGATCGCAATGGTCTTTGCGGTATCCGTCATGTTTCTCCCCAACCGGCAAAAGCACGGGCCATATCCGATTCCCTAAGTGTCAGCATGCCACACATTTCCAAAACGTCAACAAAATGTCGATAAGTTGCCATCGAATAAGTCATTCCGATTTCCTGACGGCATGGTAATCAAGCTTGTCGGGATCAGCCCGGGCGCCCAGACCCGGCCCGTCAGGCACGATGACCTGTCCCGCATCAACCCGGAACGGGGTTTCAAGGATGTCCTCCTTTAGGAAATAGCTGGCCTGATAGAACTCGCATCCCAAGGTGATTTCCGGAGTGGCGGCGATCATATGGGTGCCGGCCAGATGCGCCAGCCCGGCCTCGAACATGTCACCGCCATAGGCCATAAGCCCATTGGCTGCGGCGATCCGGGCCACTGTCTGGGCCCGCGTCAGCCCACCGGATTTCATGATCTTGATCGAGACGCCGTCGCAGATCCCTTCGCGTGCGGCCCGCACCATGTCCTCGGGGCCATAGACGCTCTCATCCGCCAACAGGGGCACATCGCTCATCCCACGCAGCCGGGCCATCAGCTCGAACTGATGCGCGCGCACCGGCTGTTCGATGAAATCGGGCCGGAACCGCGCCACATCCAGCACACGCGGCACCGCCTCTTCGATCTCCAGCCCCTGATTGTAGTCGA
>NZ_JBXWRD010000038.1:0-46618 GCF_059612725.1 Ruegeria sp. YKSF070
GGTCGACGACCTCCTGGACGAGGTGCGCCGCGTCGCGGCCCAGGGTTACCGCACCCTTGTCACCACGCTCACCAAACGCATGGCCGAGGACCTGACCGAATACCTGCACGAACAGGGCATCCGCGTCCGCTACATGCATTCCGACATCGACACGATCGAACGGATCGAGATCCTGCGCGACCTGCGCCTGGGCGCCTTTGACGTGCTGGTCGGCATCAACCTCTTGCGCGAGGGGCTGGATATCCCCGAATGCGGCCTCGTCGCCATTCTGGATGCGGACAAGGAAGGCTTCCTGCGCTCGGAAACCTCGCTGATCCAGACCATCGGCCGCGCCGCCCGCAACGCCGATGGCCGCGTCATCATGTATGCCGACCGCATCACCGGCAGCATGGAGCGCGCGCTGGCCGAAACCGACCGCCGCCGCGCCAAGCAGATCGCCTATAACGAGGAACACGGGATCACCCCCGCCACGGTGAAAAAGAATGTCGAGGACGTGCTGGCCGGCCTCTACAAGGGCGACACCGACATGAACCGGGTGACCGCCAAGATCGACAAGCCGCTGCATGGCGGGAACCTGGAGGCGGTGCTGGACGGTCTGCGCGCCGACATGCGCAAGGCCGCCGAGAACCTGGAATTCGAAGAGGCCGCACGCCTGCGCGACGAGATCAAGCGGCTGGAAGCGGTGGACCTGGCGGTGTCAGACGACCCCATGGCCCGGCAATGGGCGGTCGAGAAAGCCTCGGAAGAGGCGGTCCGGTCCAAGGGTCGGAGTACGGCGGGCAGACCGGGGCAGCGGGGCGGGAATGTGAAGCGGAGGGGGCGGTGATTATGTTAAAGAATGCAGAGGCTTTTAGTCGTCGAGCATGGGCCGAAGCACCAAGTTGGCTGTGTCCCAAATGCAAAAATGGCACTTTGATCAAAAAGGATAAACTCTCCAAAGATATTGAGCACGGATGGTCCGAAGATGCGCATCGCCATGAGGCATGGGAACCTGAATGGGTGTCCGGCGCATTTTTTTGGACTATGTGTTGTTCATCCCAGGATTGTAGGCACTTTGTTATTGTCACTGGTGAAACGGGGGTCGATTGGGATATTCAGGACAATGGCGCTGGGTCGGAACAGATTTGGTTGACATACTTTGTGCCACGCTCGTTTAGTCATGCACCACCGATTTTTATTATCCCAGAGAAAACCCCAGACAATGTTAGGGCTTTGGTTGAGGCGAGTTTCCATCTTTTTGGGGTTGATGCAGCGAGTTGCTTGAATAGGATTCGAGTTTGCATTGAAGAATTATTGACAATTGAAAAGGTTGCGCGATTTAGAATATCCAACGGGAAGCGCAAGATAATTCCCCTTCACAGTCGGATTCAGGCGTTCAAGGAAAAGAATGACCAAGTTGGTGAACTCCTGATGGCGTTAAAGTGGCTCGGAAATGATGGTAGTCACTCAAATGCCAGAGCTAAACATATTGAGCGATCTCACTTATTGGATGCGATGGAAATCCTGGAGTACAGCCTGGAAGCCATTTTCGACCCGAAGAGTGCATCTCTTGCCAAGACCGCAAAAAAGATAAACAAGAAAAAGGGAATATAACCAGCGAGCTTTGGGTGGGCAGTCCTGCCCACCATCCCACCATCGAATATTGACTCCACCCGCTGCATTGGTGGGCAAACTGCTCACCCTACGGCGTCACTCAATCATCTCGCCGGTGGGCAGTCCTGCCCACCCTACACTACTCGCCAAACCCGCCTTCGGTCGGGGACCAAGCCATTGCGCATCGGCACAATCGGGCGGTGTTGCCTTCGGAGCGAGCGGGCCGGGGCAGGGCGGTCTGTCCTGCCCCGGTCAATCGCAGGGGGCCGGATCAGCTCCGCGATGGGTAGATGCCGAACAGGGCGATGCAGTATTTCAGGCCAAGCGACGGCTGGTGGTTTTCCTGCGGAAGACCCTGACCGGTGCTCAGAACTGTGGTGGTGACACCGGTGGTCGCGGCTCCGTTTGCCATGACCTCGTCGGGTTGCGCCGTGTTGTAGGTCGCGGCCGGGGTCGTACCCAGAACCGCGTTGCCGGGCTCTTGTATATTGGCGTCGTCACTGCTCACATGGATCGAGGTCGATGCATTGCTGGTGGCCAGGTGGGTGTGCGGCGCCATCGTCGCGATGGTTTGGGTGGTGGTGGGTTGGCCAAGTCGTTCACCCTGTGTGATGGGCTGCAAGCCGGGGCCGGTGCCGACACCGATGGCGACGCGCCCGCGCAGATCGGGCAGGGCGAATGTGGTGCGTCCGTCACCGCCGTACATAGTGCCCAGCAACGAGAACAGCGTAGTGTTGGACGAGATGGGCAGCAGTGCCCCGTTGGCCTCGGCCCAGCCGCGCGGGCAGAAATTGAAACCGGCAAGCATCAGCTCGCCGACAAACGGCTCGGCCCCGGCGCGCGCCTGCGATGCGGGAGCGATCAGGCCCAAAGAAAGGGCCGCAGCGGCCGCGAATGTGGTAAATGCAGTCTTCGACATCTCAATCCTCCAGAAATTTTGGCGCGCTCACAGGGGCACGCGCCACCACTTTGAGGGAGAATCCGTCATCGCGATGCAACCTAGATCACATAGAACGCAGTTATTTTTCAAAAATGTATGATCTTGGGTATCAAGATGAGATTAAGTGCAGACAAAAAAAGGGTAACGGTTCACAACACGCAAGGCTTGCTTTCGCGTGAACTCGGCGAACGGGGTGACCGCGCAGCGCCCGCCGACCCGGTACGGCTTTGTCCTGTTCCGCTATGGACAATGGGGATCGTCCTTGCTAAGTGCCACCAATCTTGCGCCCTGGGATTCGTCCCGGGGCTCGTGATTTTTGCAGCCGGGGACCTTCGGGGCCCTATACCACGGGCACCTACGGGGGCCTCAATACATAGGCGGGGCAACCCGCCGTTGCTAAACGGAAGACAGAAAGCATGGCACTCAAGTCGTATAAGCCGACGACGCCGGGCCAGCGCGGGCTGGTGCTGATCGACCGTTCGGAGCTTTGGAAAGGACGTCCGGTCAAGTCTCTCACCGAGGGTTTGACCAAGTCGGGCGGCCGGAACAACACCGGACGGATCACCTCGCGTCGCCGCGGTGGTGGGGCAAAACGCCTCTACCGGATCGTTGACTTCAAACGGAACAAATTCGATGTGGCGGCCACCGTCGAGCGGATCGAGTACGACCCGAACCGGACCGCATTCATCGCACTGATCAAATACGAAGACGGCGAGCAGGCCTATATCCTGGCCGCACAGCGTCTGGCGGTCGGTGACAAGGTCGTGGCATCCGCCAAGGCCGACATCAAGCCCGGTAACGCGATGCCCTTCTCGGGCATGCCGATCGGTACCATCGTGCACAACATCGAGATGAAGCCCGGCAAGGGCGGTCAGATCGCACGTGCCGCCGGCACCTACGCCCAGTTCGTGGGCCGCGATGGTGGCTACGCTCAGATCCGCCTGAGCTCGGGTGAACTGCGCATGGTGCGTCAGGAATGCATGGCCACCGTCGGTGCCGTGTCGAACCCCGACAACAGCAACCAGAACTACGGCAAGGCCGGCCGTATGCGCCACAAGGGCATCCGTCCGTCGGTCCGCGGTGTTGCAATGAACCCGATCGACCACCCCCATGGTGGTGGTGAGGGCCGCACCTCGGGTGGCCGTACGCCGGTGACCCCGTGGGGCAAGGACACCAAGGGTACCCGTACCCGCAACAAGAACAAAGCGTCGCAAAAGCTGATCATTCGCTCGCGTCACGCCAAGAAGAAAGGGCGTTAAGCAATGTCTCGCTCTGTTTGGAAAGGTCCTTTCGTCGATGCTTATGTCCTTAAAAAGGCAGCAGCAGCGCGCGAGTCGGGCCGCAACGAAGTCATCAAGATCTGGTCGCGCCGGTCCACCATCCTGCCCCAGTTCGTGGGTCTGACCTTTGGCGTGTACAACGGCCAGAAGCACATCCCCGTCAACGTCTCCGAAGACATGATCGGTCAGAAGTTCGGTGAATACTCGCCGACCCGGACCTATTACGGTCACGCGGCTGACAAAAAAGCGAAGCGGAAGTAAGTCATGGGCAAGGAAAAGAACCCCCGCCGCGTGGCCGAAAACGAAGCAATGGCGAAAACCCGCATGCTTCGCACCAGCCCGCAGAAACTGAACCTGGTTGCAGCGATGATCCGCGGCAAGAAAGTTGGACAGGCCCTGACCGACCTGACTTTCTCGAACAAGCGGATCGCGCAGGACGTGAAGAAATGCCTTCAGTCCGCCATCGCCAATGCCGAAAACAACCACAACCTGGACGTGGACGAGCTGATCGTTGCCGAAGCATGGGTTGGCAAGAACCTGGTCATGAAACGCGGCCGTCCGCGGGCCCGTGGCCGGTTCGGCAAGATCATGAAGCCGTTCTCGGAGCTCACCATCAAGGTGCGTCAAGTTGAGGAGCAAGCCTAATGGGACATAAAGTCAATCCGATCGGCATGCGTCTTCAGGTCAACCGCACCTGGGACAGCCGCTGGTACGCAGATACCAAGGACTATGGCAATCTGCTGCTTGAAGACCTCGCAATCCGCGAGTTCATCAAGGAAGAGTGCAAGCAGGCCGGTGTCGCCCGTGTGATCATCGAGCGTCCGCACAAGAAGTGCCGCGTGACGATCCACACCGCGCGTCCGGGCGTGATCATCGGCAAGAAAGGCGCTGATATCGAGACCCTGCGCAAGAAGCTGGCGAACATGACCGACAGCGAGCTGCACCTGAACATCGTCGAAGTGCGCAAGCCCGAGATGGATGCTCAGCTGGTCGCCGAGTCGATCGCCCAGCAGCTGGAACGCCGCGTGTCCTTCCGCCGTGCGATGAAGCGCGCGGTGCAAAACTCGATGCGGATGGGTGCCTTGGGCATCCGTGTGAACGTCGCCGGCCGTCTGGGCGGTGCCGAGATCGCACGGACCGAGTGGTATCGCGAGGGCCGCGTGCCCCTGCACACCCTGCGTGCCGACATCGATTATGCTCTGGCCGAGGCCTCGACCCCTTACGGGATCATCGGGATCAAGGTCTGGATCTTCAAAGGCGAGATCCTCGAGCATGATCCGCAGGCGCGTGACCGCAAGGCACAGGAACTCCAGGACGGTCCGGCCCCGCGTGGCGCCGGTGGCCGCCGCTAAGGAGGATTAGAGATGCTGCAACCAAAGCGCACTAAATTCCGCAAGATGTTCAAGGGCCGTATCCACGGTCTGGCAAAAGGCGGAAGCGACCTGAACTTCGGCACCTATGGTCTGAAGGCTCTGGAACCCGAGCGGGTTACCGCCCGCCAGATCGAAGCCGCACGTCGTGCCATGACGCGTCACATGAAGCGTCAGGGCCGCGTCTGGATCCGGATCTTCCCGGATACGCCGGTGACCTCGAAGCCGACCGAAGTCCGTATGGGTAAAGGTAAGGGTTCGGTGGATTACTGGGCCTGCAAGGTCAAGCCCGGTCGCGTGATGTTCGAGATCGATGGCGTCAATGACGAAATCGCCCGCGAGGCTCTGCGCCTGGCTGCGATGAAGCTGCCGATCAAGACCCGCGTCGTGGTCCGCGAAGACTGGTAATTTCGGTTCTTTGCTAGAACGAGAACCCCCGCCGGGCGACCGGCGGGGGTTTTCTGTTCTACGCTGCGCGCCTTACCAGTTGCCGGACTGGCGAAGCCTCGTCTGCTCAATCTGGTCAACTCCGCCAGTATCTCGTGCAATCGACATGACATCATCGCGTGTCAGCCCGATGTCGCGCAATCCGCGGTCCGATAGCAGGGACAAAGTGGCCATCGCCTGCCAGCGGAGCAATAGCCCTTGGGCGATCAAACGGAACCGATTTATGGAAAGGGCATTGTGAAGTCGGGTCTGCTCGGTTGCGGCATGTGCGAGGGAGATCATCTGTCGTAGTCCTTGTTCGGGGTTCATCTGACGACAGGGTGCCACCTCAATCATGGCGCGGGGCAGTGTAGGAAGTGAACCAGAACCGGTACAGCTTCTGTACTGGAGCGAAATCCCGGGCCCGGATAGACTGTCACATACCCTACAGACCAGAAGATGGAGGTACGAGATGACGACCAAACCGTTTGGTCTCTTTTGCCCGACTTCCAAGGCTTGCGAAGTCCTCAATCCCCGTTGGACCATTCAGATCCTCGGAGAGCTCTCCACCGGTTCGACCCGTTTCAACGATATCAAGCGCGGCCTACCGGGAATCTCGCCGACTCTGCTGGCCAAACGCCTGAAAGAGATGCAACTGAATGGACTTGTCGAACGGATCGATGACCCAGCCAGCGGGGTCATAGACTATATCCGTACCGAGAAGGCCGTCGAACTGGACCCGATCCTTGAAGGTCTCGCGCGATGGGCGCAGCGCAATGTAACTGTCGATGTGGCGCTCGAAGACCGTGATGCGGATGTCCTGATGTGGACCCTTCGAAACCGGATCGTGGTCGATGCGCTGCCGCCGGGCCGGACAGTTGTCCGTTTCAACTTTTCGGACGCAACCTCGCCTGCGTCAACCTATTGGCTGGTCGTTCGTCCGGGTGTTCCGGTGGAACTTTGTGCTGCGGACCCCGGCTTTGACGTGGATTTGTTCATCGAGACGGGTGTGTCCGTGATGACCGGCATCTATCTTGGCCGGATGTCTTACGGTCGCGAGATCGACAGCGGGAGGTTTTTCATGTCAGGAGACAAACGACTGGAAAAGACGATCGGGAGATGGCTCAGACTAAGCATGTACGCCGGGGTCGAGGGTCTGGCTCGGGCCGTTTGACATCGAATATTGCTGTCGCGGCGACTGGCTCTCGCGCGTGTTCCCGGGTTGGTCTATGACTCCGCCATGTCCCAAATCGAATCCCTATTTGTTACCCGCCTCTACCGTGCCCGCCTGTCCGAACATGGCCCCGCCATCGACCCGGACGAGATGGAGGCGTCCTGCTATTCAATCGCCGAGGATGACGAGGCCGGACAGGAATGGTGCGAGGAAAACGGTTATCCCGGCTATACCTCTTACGCCTCGCTTACCGATCTGCCCTGGCGGTTCCCGATCTTCGCCGATCTGGTCACATCGCTCGACGCTCATGTCGCGGGTTTTGCGGCCGATCTGGAGTTCGATCTGGACGGGCGCAAATTGGTGCTCGAGGATCTCTGGATCAACATCCTGCCGCAGGGCGGCATGCATTCCAGCCATCTGCATCCGCATTCGGTGATCTCGGGCACCACCTATGTCGCCATGCCCGACGGCGCCAGCGCGCTTAAGCTGGAAGACCCCCGCTCGGGCCGGATGATGGCGGCGCCGACGCGCACCAAGACCGCCCGGCGCGAATTGCAGCCCTTCATCTATATGAAACCCGATGTGGGCGACGTCCTGCTGTGGGAAAGCTGGCTGCGCCACGAAGTGCCGATGAACATGTCCGAAGAGGAACGCATCTCGGTCAGCTTCAACTATCGCTGGGAATAATCCCGGCGCCGACAGCACCGGATTTGACCGAAGTCATGGGGATCACGCGCGCGTTGCTCTAGGCTGGGGGCGCTGCGTTGGCGTGACGCGCCAGCGGCGGCGCTTGTCCCTGGTCGCGAGTGTGCCATGCCGCGTATCCCTGTTCCCCTGTTGGCCGCCCTTCTTGCCCTGTTTCTGACAGCGCCCGCGCTTGCCCAATCGGCCAACCCACATCGCTTGTACGAGGAACGCTGCGCCGGTTGCCATCTGCCGCATGCTGGCGATTTCGTCTGGCAGGATCTGGCGCTGACGCAAGAGGGGTTGACGGGGCAACGGTCGGGACGCTCCGTCGCCGCGATGCTGGCGGCGGGCCATGGCCGCCTGACCCCGCAGGAGGCTGCGATCCTGCTTGACCATTTCGACACCATCCGTGCCTCGGGGCAGCTGTTCCGGCAGAAATGCCGTGCATGTCATGTCTCGGCCCACGATCTGGCGCGCGACGGTCTGATTCTGCGTGAGGGGGTGCTGACCGGCCGCTACACGGATCGGGATATCGCGGTGTTCCTGGTGGGGCACGGCCGGCTGACCCCGAAACAGGTCGCCCAGATGCTTGAGGTGTTGAAACGCGCGACTGCCAACCCCTAGGCCCTCGCGCCGTGCTTGAATGCAACCGAGGGGACCGCTATCGCTGAAAGGGGGTCGGAGAAATACCGGCGGGACTAGCGGATATCGCGCATGGATCTGGGGTTCATCATCGAAGGCTGGGCGGGGCATCTGTCCTATCTGCTGCTCGTGCTGTCGATGCTGATGCGCCACATGTTGTGGCTGCGGCTGTTCGTGATCGCCTCGGCGCTGGCGGGCATCGCGTTCGATCATTTCTGGCTGCAAAACCCGGTCGGCGTATTCTGGCAGAGCCTGCTGGTGCTAGTGAATGTGGCGGAGCTGACCCTGCTCTGGCGCAACGACCGGCGCGCGCGGTTCACGGCTGAGGAGGACCGGTTTCGCGAAACCCTGCTGAGCGGCCTCTCGCCGGGGCGTACCCGCCGGTTGCTGGATATGGGGCGGTGGGAAACGCTGCCATCCGAAACGGTGCTGACGCATGAAGGGCAGCCACCCGAGTTCCTGACCTATGTGGCGTCCGGCGTGGTTCGGATTGAACGACAGGGTCGGCTGCTGCGGCTGGTGGGCGAGGGCCATTTCATCGGCGAGATGTCCCTGATGGGAGATGGTCTGGCAGTGGCGACGGCGGTGATGCAAAACGAGGGATGGGTCTGGCGGATCGAGCGGCCCAAGCTCGACCGCCTGCGCGAGAGCAACCCGGCGGCCATGGCGGCCGTCGAGGCGGGTGTTGCCCGCGACATGCGCGCCAAGCTGGCCTATCAGAACGCCGGTGCCGAAACCGCTGTTCGACCGGCTGGCGGGACGGCCGACTGACAGCAGGTCGCCGGTGTGGAGCGCGGGCGAACTTTCCCTTGCCCTCCCATGGCAACTCTCCTATAGAGCGGCATCTTGCGTTCCCCCGCGCCAGCGGGGGATTCGCTTGTTTGTCATTCATCCACCAGGTCAAGGGTGACCCGGCCACGGGGCCCTCTGGTGTTTTGAGCAAAGGAAAAGGCGATGAACGCCCAGGAACTGCGTAACAAGACCCCGGATCAGCTCCGGGAAGATCTGGTCAACCTGAAAAAGGAGGCGTTCAACCTGCGCTTCCAGCAGGCCACCGGTCAGCTCGAAAGCACGGCCCGCATCCGCACCGTCCGCCGCGACGTTGCCCGTGTGCAGACCGTGTTGAACGAAAAAGCCGCTGAAGCTGCGAACTGAGGAGCCTGAGAGATGCCCAAACGTATTCTGCAAGGCACCGTGACCAGCGACGCCAACGCACAGACCGTGACCGTCCTGGTGGAGCGTCGCTTCACCCACCCGGTTCTGAAGAAGACCATCCGTAAGTCCAAGAAATACCGGGCTCACGATGAAAAGAACGCTTTCAAGGTCGGCGATACTGTCCGCATCATCGAATGCGCGCCGAAATCGAAAACGAAACGCTGGGAAGTTCTGGAAGCCTAAGAGTCTGATTGCTCAGACTCCTGGCGACTAGGCCTCTTGGCACAGTCGAAACCCTGGGGATACCGCCACGCATCGGCGCCCCAAAGGTCGGGAGAAACCACATGATCCAGATGCAAACCAATCTGGATGTTGCTGACAACTCCGGCGCTCGCCGGGTTCAGTGCATCAAGGTTCTGGGTGGTTCCAAGCGTAAATACGCCTCCGTCGGCGACATCATTGTCGTCTCGGTGAAGGAAGCCATCCCGCGCGGCCGCGTGAAGAAAGGTGACGTCCGCAAGGCCGTCGTCGTGCGCACCGCCAAAGAAGTCCGTCGCGAAGACGGCACCGCGATCCGTTTCGATCGCAACGCCGCCGTCATCCTGAACAACAACAACGAGCCGGTCGGTACCCGTATCTTTGGCCCGGTTGTTCGTGAACTGCGCGCGAAGAACTTCATGAAAATCATCTCGCTCGCTCCGGAGGTGCTGTAATCATGGCCGCAAAACTCCGCAAAGGCGACAAGGTCGTCGTGCTGGCCGGCAAGGACAAGGGCAAAGAGGGGACCATCTCCTCGGTTGATCCGAAAGCCGGCAAAGCTGTTGTCGACGGCGTGAACATCGCCATCCGTCACACCCGCCAGACCCAGACCTCGCAAGGTGGCCGCCTGCCCAAGGCACTGCCGATCGACCTCAGCAACCTGGCGCTGCTGGACAAGAACGGCAAGGCAACCCGCGTCGGCTTCCGCATGGAAGGTGACAAGAAGGTCCGTTTTGCCAAGACCACGGGGGACGTGATCGATGCTTGATGCTGCAAACTATACCCCGCGTCTGAAAGCCCAGTACGCAGAAACCATCCGGGCCGCTCTGAAAGAAGAGTTCGGCTACAAGAACGACATGATGATCCCCAAGCTGGACAAGATCGTTCTGAACATCGGTTGCGGTGCCGAGGCGGTGAAAGACAGCAAGAAGGCCAAATCAGCTCAGGAAGACCTGAGCAAGATTGCCGGCCAGAAAGCCATCACCACCAAGGCCAAGAAGTCGATCGCCGGTTTCCGCGTTCGTGAAGAAATGCCGATGGGTGCCAAGGTAACGCTGCGCGGTGAGCGCATGTATGAATTCCTTGATCGTCTGATCACCATCGCGATGCCCCGCATCCGCGACTTCCGTGGTGTGAAGCCCTCGTTCGATGGCCGTGGCAACTTTGCCATGGGGATCAAGGAGCACATCGTGTTCCCGGAAATCGACTTTGACAAGGTCGACGAAGTCTGGGGCATGGACATCATCATCGCCACCACTGCGAAAACCGACGCCGAAGCCAAGAGCCTGTTGAAGCATTTCAACATGCCCTTCAACGCCTAAGCGCGCGAGGATTAGACATGGCTAAGAAAAGCATGATCGAACGCGAGAAGAAGCGCGAGCGCCTGGTGGCACAATATGCCGCAAAGCGCGCCGAGCTGAAAGAAATCGCAAACGACGAGAGCCGCCCGATGGAAGAGCGCTTCAAGGCGCGTCTGCAACTGGCGAAACTGCCGCGCAACAGCTCGGCAACCCGTCTTCACAACCGCTGCCAGCTTACCGGCCGTCCGCATGCTTACTATCGTAAGCTCAAGGTCAGCCGGATCATGCTGCGCGAGCTGGGGTCTGCTGGTCAGATCCCCGGCATGGTGAAATCGAGCTGGTAAGGAGAGAGTGATATGAACGATCCTATCGGCGATATGCTCACCCGTATCCGCAACGCTCAGCTGCGCGGCAAGACCACGGTCAGCACCCCCGGCTCGAAACTGCGCGCCTGGGTTCTGGATGTACTGGCGGACGAAGGCTATATCCGCGGCTACGAGAAGTCGACGGATGCCAATGGCCACCCGACGCTGAACATCGAGCTGAAATACTACGAAGGCGAACCCGTCATTCGCGAACTGAAGCGGGTGTCGAAACCCGGTCGTCGCGTTTACATGGGCGTCAAGGACATCCCCTCGGTCCGTCAGGGCCTGGGCGTGTCGATTGTCAGCACTCCGAAAGGTGTGATGTCGGACGCGAACGCTCGCTCCAACAATGTTGGCGGCGAAGTGCTCTGCACCGTCTTCTAAGGAGGTCTGCAAATGTCTCGTATTGGTAAGAAACCGGTCGAGCTGCCCAGTGGCGTTTCCGCCTCTGTGTCGGGCCAGACCATCGAAGTGAAGGGCCCCAAGGGTGCCCGTACCTTCACCGCCACCGACGACGTGACCATCACCGTCGACGGCAATGTGGTGAGCGTCACCCCCCGTGGCATGTCCAAGCGGGCACGCCAGCAGTGGGGCATGTCGCGTACCATGGTGGCCAACCTCGTCGCCGGCGTGACCGAAGGCTTCAAGAAAGAGCTGGAGATCACCGGTGTGGGTTACCGCGCCAACGCACAGGGCAACACGCTCAAGCTGAACCTCGGCTACAGCCACGATGTCGACTTCGCCGTTCCGGCGGGCGTCACCGTGAGCACGCCGAAGCAGACCGAGATCGTTGTCGAAGGCATCGACCAGCAACAGGTTGGTGAAGTGGCTGCGAAAATCCGCGAGTGGCGTTCGCCCGAGCCGTACAAAGGCAAGGGTATCCGTTACAAGGGCGAGTTCATCTTCCGCAAAGACGGCAAGAAGAAGTAAGGACGCGAACAATGGCAAACAGCAAACGTACCCTGTTTCTGAAACGCCGCCTGCGCGTTCGGAACAAGCTTCGCAAGGTCAACGCCGGGCGCCTGCGCCTCAGCGTGCACCGCTCGAACAAGAACATCAGCGCCCAGCTGATCGACGACGTTCGTGGCGTGACCCTGGCGGCAGCCTCGACCATGGAAAAGGACCTTGGCGTTGTTGGCAAGAACAACGTCGAAGCGGCCAAGAAGGTGGGTGCGGCAATCGCCGAGCGCGCCAAGAAGGCTGGCATCGAAGAGGCCTATTTCGATCGTGGCGGCTTCCTGTTCCACGGCAAGGTGAAGGCCCTGGCCGACGCCGCGCGTGAAGGCGGTCTGAAGATCTAAGACCTGAGGGGGGCGCCTGCCGCCCCCCCGATGATCCGGGGCCGCGCCCGCGTGGCCACCATGGATCGGAGACAACGGCGCCCAGGCGCCAACAGAGAAAGAGGAATGCCGCATGGCAGAACGTGAAAACCGCCGGGGCAACCGTCGCGACCGCGAGGAAGCAGCCCCCGAATTCGCCGACCGTCTGGTCGCGATCAACCGCGTGTCGAAAACCGTCAAGGGCGGTAAGCGCTTCGGCTTCGCCGCTCTGGTGGTCGTGGGCGATCAGAAAGGCCGCGTCGGCTTTGGCAAGGGCAAGGCAAAAGAAGTGCCCGAGGCCATCCGCAAGGCAACCGAGCAGGCCAAGCGCCAGATGATCCGCGTGCAGCTGCGCGAAGGCCGCACCCTGCATCACGACATCGAAGGCCGCCACGGCGCCGGTAAGGTCGTCATGCGCGCCGCGCCCGAAGGTACCGGTATCATCGCCGGTGGTCCGATGCGCGCCGTGTTCGAAATGCTGGGTGTCAAGGACGTCGTGTCCAAGTCGCTGGGCAGCGCGAACCCCTATAACATGATCCGCGCCACCATTGACGGCCTGAAAAAAGAGCAGAGCCCGCGTTCGGTCGCACAGCGTCGTGGCAAGAAGGTCGCCGACATCCTGCCCAAGCGGGACGAAGCACCGGCTGCTGAAGCCGCTGAAGCCTAAGGAGACGCACCCATGGCAAAAACCATCGTCGTCAAGCAGATCGGCTCGCCGATCCGCCGCCCCGCCGACCAGCGCGCAACCCTGGTTGGTCTGGGCCTGAACAAGATGCACAAGACCCGCGAGCTGGAGGATACCCCCTCGGTCCGCGGCATGATCCGCAAGATCCCGCATCTGGTCGAGATCGTCGAAGAGCGCGGCTAAGCCCCTCTCGACAGACAGTTGAAACGCCCCCGGTTCGCTGGGGGCGTTTTTTTGCGTCGTGCGGATCAATTTCGCGTGTTTGGACGAGGCACGGGATGCGGTGCCGCCGACGTCCGCCTAACCTGCCTGACATGGCCCGTATTGACTATTTCTATTCCGCCCATTCCGCCTATGCCTATCTCGGCGCACAGGAGCTGTACCGCATCTGCGCCGCCCACCCGGACACGGAGCTGGTGCATCGCCCCATTCTTCTCAGCCCGGTGGTCGAAGCGGCGGGCGGCCTGTCCTTCGCCGCGCGCAGCCAGGCGCATGTAGACTATTTCTTTGGTCGCGAGATCGAACGCTGGGCCGAATGGCGCGGCGTTCCGGTAATTGATCATCGCCCGACCTATCACGACAATCCGCTGGACCTGCCCAACGGTCTGATCATCGCCGCGCAGAGGGACGGATTGGATGTAAACGCGCTGTCCTTTGCGATTCTACAGGCGCATTGGCGCGACGATGCGGATATCGCCGATCCCCGACTGTTGAGCGAGCTGCTCGCGCGGCTGGGACTGCCGGTCGAGCCGTTGATGGCGGCGGCCCGATCCGCCCCGGCAATCGACGAGCAGGCCGTCAATACGCAAGAGGCGATCGACCGCGCGCTGTTCGGCTCTCCGACTTATGTGGTCGATGGAGATCCGTTCTATGGCCAGGACAGGCTGGAACTGGTGGCCCGCGCCCTGACGCTGCCGTTTCGGCCGGGCTATTGGCACAATCCGCCGGTCGGATGAGCCAAGCCATGCCGCCGCTGCATGGCGGCTAGACCAAAGCACCTCTTGCTGATGCTGCGGTGCAGCACTATCTGCCAGCCATGTTCGGAATGCCCGAAAAACAGGCAGTGGGGAAGGGCCCTGCTGCATCCGTATGAGGTAAGAGAAAATGGCATATGCAACCGTGACCGCCGACCGCGCCCCCTCTGTGGTGGCCCGCGTCCTGTCCGCCCTGAAATCGACCCGCGCCACCTGGGCCCGGAACGCCGCCTACAAGCGTACGTTCAACGAGCTGGACCGCCTGTCGAACCGGGAACTGGCAGATATCGGCATCCGCCGTTGCGATATCGAGGATATCGCCCGCTTTCACGTCTATGGCGCCTGAACGGCCCATCTGACGGACTGCTGCACCGCCCTCGGAAATCCGGGGGCGTTCTGCATTTTGAGGCACCTCTTGCGTGACGCGAGCACAGCGTCTATACGCCTCCGGTGGCCGCAGGGCCGCGAGAATCAACAAGCAAGAAATGCCGAGGTTGGCCCGTCACGCTTCGTGGGTCACATCCGGCGAAGGAGAAGCGACATGAAACTGCATGAACTCAGCGACAATCCGGGCGCAGCCAAGAAACGGATGCGCATCGGCCGTGGCCCCGGCTCGGGCAAGGGCAAGATGGGTGGCCGTGGTATCAAGGGTCAGAAATCCCGTTCGGGTGTGGCCATCAATGGCTATGAAGGCGGCCAGATGCCGCTTTATCAACGTCTGCCCAAGCGTGGCTTCAGCAAGCCCAACCGCAAGGCATTCGCGGTGGTCAACCTGGGCCTGATCCAGAAATTCGTCGAAGCCGGCAAGCTGGACGGCGCCGCCGCCATCACCGAGGACGCGCTGGTCGCATCCGGCCTGGTGCGCCGCAAGCTGGACGGCATTCGCGTGCTGGCCAAGGGCGATTTCAACGCCAAGCTGAACATCGAAGTCACCGGCGCGTCGAAATCGGCTGTCGAGGCTGTCGAAAAAGCGGGCGGCTCGCTGAAGGTCACAAACGCTGCTGCGGCAGAGTAACGGCTTGTGAGCGGGCGCCGACCCGCTTACATAGACACCCAAGTTTTCCAAAACGCCGCCCGAGCCGGAAAACGGTTCCGGGCGGCGTTTGCATCAGAGAGACCGATACAACATGGTATCAGCAGCAGAACAAATGGCGGCCAACACCAGCTGGTCCGCCCTGGGCAAGGCCACGGACCTGCGCAATCGGATCCTGTTCACGCTGGGGCTTCTCATCGTCTATCGTCTGGGCACGTTCATCCCCGTGCCGGGCATAGACGGTGTTGCGCTGCGCGAGTTCATGGAACAGGCAGGGCAGGGCATCGGCGGCATGGTGTCGATGTTCACCGGTGGCGCGCTGGGGCGGATGGGCATCTTTGCCTTGGGCATCATGCCATATATCTCGGCCTCGATCATCGTTCAGCTGCTGACGGCCATGGTCCCCTCGCTTGAGCAACTCAAGAAGGAGGGCGAACAGGGCCGCAAGAAGATCAACCAGTATACCCGTCTGGGCACCGTGGCGCTGGCTACCGTGCAGGCCTATGGCCTTGCGGTCTCGCTGGAATCGGGTGACCTGGCCACCGAGCCGGGCATGTATTTCCGCTTTGCCACCATGATCACCCTTGTGGGTGGCACCATGTTCCTGATGTGGCTGGGCGAACAGATCACCGCGCGCGGCATCGGCAACGGCGTCTCGTTGATCATCTTTGTCGGCATCATCGCCGAGGTCCCCGCCGCGCTGGCGCAGTTCTTTGCCAGCGGTCGTTCGGGCGCCATCAGCCCCGCCGTGATCATCGCCATCATCCTGATGGTGATCGCGGTCATCACGTTCGTCGTGTTCATGGAACGCGCACTTCGCAAGATCCACATCCAGTATCCCCGCCGTCAGGTGGGCATGAAGGTCTATGACGGCGGCTCCAGCCACCTGCCGGTCAAGGTCAACCCCGCGGGCGTGATCCCGGCGATCTTCGCAAGCTCGCTGCTGCTGTTGCCGGTCACCATCTCGACCTTTTCCTCGGGCGCGGCCAACGGGCCGGTGATGTCCTGGCTTCTGGCCAACTTCGGCCCTGGACAGCCGCTCTATCTGCTGTTCTTCGTGTCGATGATCGTGTTCTTTGCCTATTTCTATACCTTCAACGTCTCGTTCAAACCCGATGACGTGGCGCAGAACCTGAAGAACCAGAACGGCTTTGTCCCCGGTATCCGTCCGGGCAAGAAGACTGCCGAATATCTGGAATACGTGGTCAACCGCGTGCTGGTGCTGGGTTCGGCCTATCTGGCCGCCGTCTGCCTGCTGCCCGAGATCATGCGCGGCCAGTTCAACGTGCCGTTCTATTTCGGTGGCACCTCGGTGCTCATCATCGTTTCGGTGACCATGGACACCATTCAACAGGTCCAAAGCCACCTGCTGGCACACCAATACGAAGGTCTGATCGAAAAATCGCAGCTTCGCGGCAAGAATCGCAAGCGCACGAACAGGAAGGGACCGGCGCGTCGATGAATATCATTCTGTTGGGACCCCCGGGTGCGGGCAAAGGCACCCAGGCGCGGCATCTGGTCGAAACACGTGGCATGATCCAGCTGTCGACCGGTGACATGCTGCGCGAGGCGCGGACGTCTGGCACCGAAATGGGCCAGAAGGTCGCTGCCATCATGGATGCGGGCAAGCTGGTCACCGACGAGATCGTCATCGGCCTGATCGAGGAACAGCTGACCACCAAGAAGGGGGCCGGTTTCATCTTCGACGGCTTCCCCCGCACCCTGGCCCAGGCCGACGCGCTGGCCGCGTTGCTGGCCAAGCACGGCCAGTCGCTGCATACCGTGATCGAGATGCGCGTCGATGATGAGGCGCTGGTCAGCCGAATCACCGCCCGCTCGACCTGCGGCGGCTGTGGTGAGGTCTATAACGACATCACCAAGCCGATCCCGGCTGACGGCAAGTGCTCCAACTGCGGCAGCACTGAGTTCAAGCGCCGCGCCGACGACAACGAGGACAGTCTGCGCACCCGGCTGATGGAGTATTACAAGAAAACGTCACCTTTGATCGGCTATTACTATGCCAAGGGCGATTTGCGTCCGGTGAACGGACTGGCCGATATCAAGGAAGTGACCGCCTCGATCGAGGCGATCCTGGGCTGACATTGGTTAGGGGCTTGACGGCCCCTTCAAAAGCCCATATCGACCACCATCCCCTCGGGGAATCAACCGCGCGGACGGGATTCGTTCCATTTGCGCACGACCACCTCATATAATGCTGGATCTACTGGCGACACTGCCATGGTCAAGCGTTGTGAAAAAAGGTTCTGGCGCTACGGAACCGCAACGAAAAGGAAAGTGACACGTGGCACGTATTGCCGGCGTTAACATCCCGACTGCCAAACGGGTACCCATCGCCCTCACCTATATCACCGGTATCGGCAACACTTCGGCGAAAGCCATTTGCGAAGCTGTTGGCATCGACGCGACCCGTCGTGTGAACGAGCTGAGCGATGCCGAGATCCTGGCCATCCGCGAGCATATCGACGCCAACTACAGCGTCGAAGGCGACCTGCGCCGTGAAGTTCAGATGAACATCAAGCGCCTGATGGACTTGGGCTGCTATCGCGGTCTGCGTCACCGCCGCAACCTGCCGGTTCGCGGTCAGCGGACCCACACCAACGCTCGCACCCGCAAAGGCCCCGCAAAGGCCATTGCCGGCAAGAAGAAATAAGGGGGCGTTGAGATATGGCACGCGATAAGACCCGCACCACGAAGAAAAAAGAACGCAAGAACATCGCATCGGGCGTGGCCCATGTGAACTCGACGTTCAACAACACCAAGATCCTGATCTCGGATGTGCAAGGCAACGCCATCTCGTGGTCGTCGGCTGGTACCATGGGCTTCAAGGGATCGCGGAAATCGACCCCCTACGCCGCTCAGCTGGCTGCCGAAGATGCCGGCCGCAAGGCGCAGGATCATGGCGTCAAGACGCTGGAAGTCGAAGTTCAGGGCCCCGGTTCGGGCCGTGAATCGGCTCTGCGCGCTCTGGCTGCCGTGGGCTTCAACATCACGTCGATCCGCGACGTGACCCCGATCGCTCACAACGGCTGCCGCCCGCCGAAGCGCCGCCGCGTCTAAGCGACCCAGAAATTACGCTGGGGCCGTGTCTGGTACACGGCCCCAGCACGCCGTTTGAAACCTCGGGCGTTTGCACCTTGCTGGACATGGGGTGCGAACAGGAATGGAGGGATTACATGATCCACAAGAACTGGGCAGAACTGATCAAGCCGACCCAGCTTGAGGTCAAGCCGGGCAACGATCCGGCACGCCAGGCGACCGTGATCGCCGAACCGCTGGAACGCGGTTTTGGTCTGACCCTGGGCAACGCGCTGCGCCGCATCCTCATGAGCTCGCTGCAAGGTGCGGCCATCACCAGCGTGCAGATCGACAACGTCCTGCACGAGTTTTCGAGCGTCGCCGGTGTCCGCGAAGACGTCACCGACATCATCCTCAACCTCAAGCAGGTCTCGCTGCGCATGGATGTCGAAGGGCCCAAACGCCTGTCGATCAATGCCAAGGGCCCGGCTGTCGTCACCGCCGGTGACATCAGCGAAAGCGCCGGTATCGAGATCCTGAACCGCGACCACGTGATCTGTCACCTGGACGATGGTGCCGACCTGTTCATGGAACTGACCGTGAATACCGGCAAGGGCTATGTCTCGGCCGACAAGAACCGCCCCGAAGACGCGCCCATCGGCCTGATTCCGATCGACGCGATCTATTCGCCGGTCAAGAAGGTCGCCTATGACGTGCAGCCCACCCGCGAGGGCCAGGTGCTGGACTATGACAAGCTGACCATGAAGATCGAAACCGACGGTTCGATCTCGCCGGACGATGCCGTGGCCTATGCCGCGCGTATCCTTCAGGACCAGCTGTCGATCTTCGTCAACTTCGACGAGCCGGAATCGGCTGGCCGCCAGGACGACGATGACGGTCTTGAGTTCAACCCGCTTCTGCTCAAGAAGGTGGACGAGCTGGAACTGTCGGTGCGTTCGGCAAACTGCCTCAAGAACGACAACATCGTCTATATCGGCGACCTGATCCAGAAGACCGAGGCCGAGATGCTGCGCACCCCGAACTTCGGCCGCAAGTCGCTGAACGAGATCAAGGAAGTGCTGTCGGGCATGGGCCTGCACCTGGGCATGGACGTCGAGGACTGGCCGCCGGACAACATCGAAGATCTGGCCAAGAAGTTCGAAGACGCTTTCTGAGAAGAAGGGGCGGGCGAACAGCCCGCCCTGCAAATTGCCCGGACCTGCCGGGGAACATCAGGGCAAATGCCCCAAGGAGAGCCGGTGACACGCATCGCCGGTCGGACAAAGCAAAACGCAAGTTAGGAGATAGAAAATGCGTCACGCACGTGGTTACCGCCGCCTCAACCGCACCCACGAACACCGCAAGGCCTTGTTTTCGAACATGGCCGGCTCGCTGATCGAGCACGAACAGATCAAGACCACCCTGCCCAAGGCCAAGGAACTGCGTCCGATCGTCGAAAAGCTGATCACGCTGGGCAAGCGCGGTGACCTGCATGCGCGCCGTCAGGCCGCTGCGCAGCTGAAAGAGGACAAGGACGTCGCCAAGCTGTTCGACGTTCTGGCAGAGCGTTACAAGGATCGTCAGGGCGGTTATGTCCGCATCCTGAAGGCCGGCTTCCGTTATGGCGACATGGCGCCGATGGCGATCATCGAATTCGTCGATCGTGACGTGGATGCCAAAGGTGCCGCAGACAAGGCCCGTCTGGTCGAAGAAGAGGCAGCCGCCGAAGAATAAGCATTTCGGGACATGTCCCGATTGCGCCCCGCCCGGGTTTCCGGGCGGGGTTTTTCGTTGTCGGGGGTGTTGCCCCGGTGGGGCCGGCCTTCTACCCTGCCGCCATCATGCGCACATCTTCACCTGCGGGATATTCGGGTCGTCCTCTGGTGGCCAAACTGGGGTTTAAACCGGGCTGGCGCGTGCGCGCCATCAACGTGCCACCCCACTACGCCGACCTGATGGCCGAGGCGGTGGATATCGTTTTTGACCCCGAGGCAACGAGTGCCGATGCGGCGCATCTTTTCCTGCACGGCCTGGAACCGCTGGCCGAGGCCGTCGCGACCGAGATCGCCTATCTGCGTCCCGGCGGCATGTTGTGGCTGTCCTGGGTTAAGAAGTCCTCGCCCCAACATGCGGGCATCACCGAGGACCTGCTGCGCGCCGAGGTGCTGCCGCTGGGCTGGGTCGATGTAAAGGTCTGCGCCATTGATGCGGATTGGTCGGGTCTGAAATTCCTGCGCCGCTGGGGTTGAGCGCGCGACTTGCATTTGTGGCCCATGCCCCGCATATCGCAGGGGACTGCAAATGGAGGTCCCATGATCCGCGCCATCCTGCTTTGTCTGCCGCTTGTCCTGGCCGCGCCGGTTCAGGCGGAAACCCGGGTGCCGACCTCGCAGGCCGAAATCGGGTTGGGCTTTGCCCCGGTGGTCAAGAAAGCAGCCCCCGCCGTGGTCAACATCTATGCCCGCATCATCACCGCCGGGCGGCAAAGCCCGATCTTTGACGACCCCTTCTTTCGCGATTTCTTTCGCGGATTTGGGACACCGCAGCCGCGGGTTCAGAACTCGCTGGGATCGGGCGTGATCCTGTCGGATGACGGCTATGTCGTGTCCAATTACCACGTGGTCGGCATGGCTTCGGAGATCCGGGTGGTCACCACCGACCGGCGCGAGTTCACCGCGCAGGTGGTGCTGGGCGACGAGGAGAGCGATATCGCCATCCTGCGCCTTGATGCGGCGCGCGATCTGCCGTCCCTGGCGCTGCGTGACAGTGACCATGTCGAGGTGGGCGAGCTGGCGCTGGCCATCGGCAACCCGTTTGGCGTGGGGCAGACCGTCAGCAGCGGAATCGTCTCGGGGTTGGCGCGCTCGGGCGCGGCCACCGGCAACGGGCGCGGCTATTTCATCCAGACCGACGCACCGATCAATCCGGGCAATTCGGGCGGGGCGCTGATCGACGTGAATGGCGACCTGATCGGCATCAATACCTCGATCCTCAGCCGGTCGGGCGGCTCGAACGGGATCGGTTTTGCCATTCCAGCCAATCTGGTGGCCGAATTCCTGCGCCAGGCCCGGCAGGGCAACAGCAGCTTTGCCCAGCCCTGGGCCGGGATCGCGGGGCAGCCGATGACCGCCGATATCGCCGACTCGCTGGGGCTCGGCCTGCCCGAGGGGGTGGTGATCTCGGACCTGCATCCCGACAGCCCGCTGGCGCGGGCGGGCTTTGCAGTGGGCGATGTGGTGACCGAGGTCGATGGACAGGCGGTCAACTCTCCGGCCGAGATGAAGTTCCGCATGTCGGTGGCCGGGATCGGGGGCGAGGCGCGGATGACCCGGCTGCGACAGGGGCAGCGCGAGACCCTGAGTGTAGCCCTGATCGAGGCGCCCGATACCCCTCCCGCGCAGGAAACCACGCTGGGAGAGCGCACGATCCTGCCCGGTCTGACCGTGGCCCGGCTGAACCCGGCTGTGATCGCGCGTCTGGGCCTGCCGCTGTCGGCGCGCGGGGTTGTTGTGCTCGATCCCGGCCCCTATGGCGCGCGGGCGGGTCTGCAACCGGGCGACGTGCTGGACGCGATCAATGGCGATCAGGTGGACAGCCCGCGCGACGTGGAACGGGCGCTGAGCGAGACCGGGCGCCGGGTACAGATCGACCTGCAACGGCGCGGCCAGCGGGTCTCGCTGCGGTTCCGGCTCTGAGCGATGGCGGATCTGTTCGATAGCGGCGCCAAGCCTTCGCCCGAGCGCGAGCCGCCCCGGCCGCTGGCCGACCGGCTGCGGCCGCAGAGCCTGGCCGAGGTGATCGGGCAACAGCAAGTGCTGGGGCCTGAGGCGCCCTTGGGCGTGATGCTGGCCTCGGGGTCGCTGTCCAGCCTGGTGTTCTGGGGGCCGCCCGGGGTGGGCAAGACCACCATCGCGCGCCTGCTGGCGAAGGAGACCCACCTGCATTTCGTGCAGATCAGCGCCATTTTTACCGGGGTGCCGGACCTGAAGAAAGTCTTCGAGGCCGCGCGTATCCGGCGCGGCAACGGGCAGGGCACGCTGTTGTTCGTCGACGAAATCCACCGGTTCAACAAGGCGCAGCAGGACGGGTTCCTGCCCCATATGGAGGATGGCACCATCCTGCTGGTAGGGGCCACGACCGAAAACCCTTCGTTCGAGCTGAACGCGGCGCTCTTGAGCCGCGCTCAGGTGTTGGTGCTGGAGAGGCTGAGCGCCCAGGATCTGGAACATCTGACCGCGCGGGCCGAGCGCGAACTGGGCCGCGAATTGCCACTGACGCCCGAGGCTCGGCTGGCGCTTCAGGAGATGGCAGATGGCGACGGGCGCGCGCTGCTCAACCTGATCGAGCAGGTGGCGGCGTGGAAAGTGGCGGCGCCGCTCGACCGCGAAGCTCTGGCGGCCCGGCTGATGCGGCGGGCCACCAAATACGACAAGAGCGGGGATGAGCATTACAACCTGATCTCGGCGCTGCACAAATCGGTGCGCGGCTCGGACCCGGACGCGGCCCTTTACTGGCTGGCGCGGATGCTGACCGGGGGTGAGGACCCGCGTTACCTGGCGCGTCGGATCACCCGGATGGCGGTCGAGGATATCGGCCTGGCCGACCCACAGGCGCAGTCGATCTGCCTGCATGCCTGGGAGGTTTACGAGCGACTGGGCAGCCCCGAGGGAGAACTGGCGCTGGCGCAGGCGATTGTCTATCTGGCGCTGGCCCCGAAATCGAACGGGGCCTATGTGGGCTACAAGGCGGCGATGCGGCTGGCCAAGCAATCGGGTTCGGCGCCGCCACCCAAACATATCCTCAACGCGCCCACCGGGTTGATGAAGGATCAGGGCTATGGCGCGGGCTATGCCTATGACCACGACGCCGAGGACGGGTTTTCAGGCCAGAATTACTTTCCCGACGGGATGGAGCGCCCGCAGCTTTATCAACCTGTCGAACGCGGGTTCGAGCGCGAGTTGAAGAAGCGGCTGGATTATTTCGCCCGTCTGCGGGCGCAGCGCGAACAGGGATAGGGCGGGCAGTCCGCGGCCGCCCCACCCGCCCGCCCGCGCCCGCGGACTGCCCTTGGTCCCTTGACTCTCGGGCGCGTGCGGGTGAGAGACGGCGATGTTTTCTTTCGATCTTCAACAAGGGGTGCGGCGGGCCGGAAACCGCCCCGCGCACGGGTTGCTGGCATGAGCGGCGTACAGATGATCACCGTGGGTGAGGGGGACGGCGACCAGCGGCTTGACCGCTGGTTTCGCCGGATGTTCCCGCATGTGGGGCAGGGGCGCATCGAGAAGATGTGCCGCAAGGGCGAGCTGCGCGTCGATGGCGCGCGGGCCAAACCCGCGACCCGGCTTGAGGTTGGTCAGCAGGTCCGTATCCCGCCGCTGCCCGCACCCGGCGAACGGCCAGAGCCGGTGAAATCGCGCGTCTCGGACGCCGATGCAAAGATGATCCGCGCCTGTGTCCTGCATCGCGACGACGATATCATCGTGCTGAACAAGCCTGCCGGGCTGTCGGTGCAGGGGGGCAGCGGCCAGACCCGCCATGTGGATGGCCTGTCCGAGGCGCTGCGCTTTGGCAATGACGAGAACCCGCGCCTGGTGCACCGGCTGGACAAGGACACCTCGGGTGTTCTGGTGCTGGCGCGCACTCGCGAGGCGGCGGCGCGTCTGACCGCCGCCTTCCGCCACCGCAACACGCGCAAGATCTATTGGGCGCTGGTGGCCGGGGTTCCGACGCCCTATCTGGGCGAGATCAAGACCGGGCTGGTCAAGGCCGGTGGGCATGGCGCCCGCGGCGAAGGCGAGAAGATGAACGTTGTGCATCTGAGCGAGATCGACGACACGCCCGGCGCCAAGCGGGCCCATACCTATTACGCCACGCTCTATCGGGTGGCGGGGCGCGCCTCGTGGGTGGCGATGGAGCCGGTCACCGGCCGCACCCACCAGCTGCGCGCACATATGGCCGGGATCGGGCATCCGATCATCGGTGACGGCAAATATGGCGGCTCGGGGCAAGAGAACCTAGGCGATGGATGGGGCGCGCAACTGGGCGGCATCATCAGCAAGAAACTGCATTTGCATGCGCGGCGGCTGAGCTTTGAGCACCCCTCGACCCGCAAGCAGGTCAGCTTTACCGCGCCATTGCCCGATCATATGCGCGAGAGCTGGGACACGTTTGGTTGGACCGAGGACCTGGCGGCGGAGGATCCGTTCGAGGAGCTGATGTGAGCCAGCCGCTGTACCTGATCCTCTTTGATGTGGACGGGACGCTGGTCGACAGTCAGGCGGCCATCGTCGGGTCGATGACTGCCGCATTCGCCGCATTGTCGCTGCCGGTGCCTGCGCGGGCGGATATCCTGTCGATCGTTGGCCTGTCCCTGCCGCAGGCGATGGCGCGGTTGGCACCGGGGCAGAGCGAGACCACACAGGCGCGGTTGGTCGAGGCCTACAAGCAATCCTATCACGCCACCCGGCTGGCGCTGGGTGAGGCGCATTCGCCGTTCTATCCCGGTGCACGCGAGATGCTGGAGCAGCTGCACGCGGTACCGCATTACTTGCTGGGCGTGGCGACGGGCAAATCCAAGCGCGGCCTCGATGCCCTGATCGAGGTACATGGGCTGGAGCGGTTCTTTGTTACCCGGCAGGTGGCCGATCACCACCCGTCGAAACCGCACCCCTCGATGATCGAGACGGCACTGGCAGAAACCGGTACCGCGCCGGGGCACGCGGCGATGATCGGCGATACCTCGTTCGATATGGAAATGGCGGCGGCAGCGGGCGTCGCCGGGATCGGCGTCAGCTGGGGTTATCATCCGCCCCGGGCCCTGTACCGGGCGCGCTGCATCGTCGATACCTTCCCTCAATTGCCGCCGGCACTGACACAGATCTGGACTTGAACGACATGAGCGACTGGAAACCGAAACGCTTCTGGAAACAGGCTGCCGTGGCCGAAACGGCCGAAGGCTATGCGGTGGAACTGGATGGCCGCCCGGTGCGCACCCCGGCCAAGGCGCCGCTGCTGTTGCCGACCCGGGCGCTGGCACAGGCGGTTGCCGCGGAATGGGACGCGCAGGAGAGTGAGGTCGATCCGATCAGCATGCCCTTTACCCGCACCGCCAACGCGGCCATCGACAAGGTGCGCATCCAGCATGGCGAAGTGGCCGACATGCTGGCGGCCTATGGCGATTCGGATCTGTTGTGTTATCGGGCGGATAGCCCTGCCGAATTGACGGAACGACAGGCGCTTTCCTGGGATCCGGCGCTGGATTGGGCCGCGGAAACCCTGGGCGCGCGTTTGATGCCGATTCAGGGTGTCATGCACCAACCACAACCCTCGGGGGCGCTCGATGCACTGACACCACGGGTGCATGCACTGAACCCGTTTCAGCTGGCGGCCTTTCACGATCTGGTCAGCCTGTCCGGTTCGCTGGTGCTTGGCTTTGCCGCGGCGCTGAATTGGCGCGAAGCTGACGAAATCTGGCAGATTTCACGCCTCGACGAGACCTGGCAAGAGGAACAATGGGGCCCCGATGACGAAGCGCGCGCGCTGGCCGCGCTGAAACGCGTGGCCTTTCTTCATGCCAAGGCGGTCTACGATATCTCGACATGAGACTGATTCCGTCAGACTGACGAAAACCTCAACGGATATGGGGCGGAAAGCGACATAGAAGCCTTGACCTTTGTCGGATATTGCGCCCAAACTCCTGCCCATCGAAGGGTTAACCCCTTCGCGATCCGCTCCGGCGCCAACGTGTGCCGGTC
This sequence comes from Ruegeria sp. YKSF070, assembly GCF_059612725.1. Classification (NCBI taxonomy): domain Bacteria; kingdom Pseudomonadati; phylum Pseudomonadota; class Alphaproteobacteria; order Rhodobacterales; family Roseobacteraceae; genus Ruegeria; species Ruegeria sp. YKSF070. Next base: position 25,993 of record NZ_JBXWRD010000038.1, read on the forward strand.
GAACCGCCCCGGGACAGGGGTGGAAAATCAGGAAGAGGTAAAAATGAAGAAATCCGTATTTTTGGGCGCTCTCACGGTCGCCGGGATGGCCGCTGGCGTTGCTGCGGCGGGCACCATGGACGACGTCAAGGCGCGCGGCAAGCTGAACTGCGGTGTGACCACCGGTCTTGTTGGCTTTGCAGCACCGGATTCGAATGGGGAGTGGAAAGGTTTTGACGTGGCCCTGTGCCGTGCCGTTGCTGCGGCCGTGCTGGGCGACGGCAACGCGGTTGAATTCGTGCCGACCACCGGCAAGACCCGTTTCACCGCGCTGGCATCGGGCGAAGTCGACATGCTGGCCCGTAACACCACCTGGACCTTCTCGCGCGATGTGGACCTGAAGTTCGAATTCGTCGGCGTGAACTACTATGACGGTCAGGGCTTCATGGTTCCGAAATCGCTGGGCGTCAGCTCGGCAAAGGAACTTGATGGCGCCACCGTCTGCATCCAGACCGGCACCACCACCGAGCTGAACCTCGCGGATTTCTTCCGCGCCAACAACATCAGCTACGAGCCGGTTCCGATCGAAACCAACGCCGAAGCGCAGCAGCAGTATCTGGCCGGCGCCTGTGACGTGTACACCACCGACGCCTCGGGTCTGGCCGCAACCCGCGCCACCTTCGAGAATCCGGGCGACCACGTTCTGCTGCCCGAAATCATCTCGAAAGAGCCGCTCGGCCCGCTGGTTCGCCATGGCGACCACGAGTGGGGCGATGTGGTCCGCTGGACCCTGAATGCGCTGGTCTCGGCTGAAGAGATGGGCATCACCTCGGCCAATATCGACGAAATGTCGGCCGGCACCAACAACCCGGAAATCAACCGTATCCTGGGTACCGAAGGGACCCTGGGCGAGATGCTGGGTCTGGACGCCGAGTGGGCCAAGCGCGCCATCAAGGTGGGCGGCAACTATGGTGAAGTGTTCGCACAGAACATCGGTGAAAGCACCCCGATCGGTCTGGCACGCGGCCTGAACGCACAGTGGACCGACGGCGGCCTGCTGTACTCGCCGCCGTTCCGTTAACAAAACAGCGAAGGGGCGCAGGGCAACCTGCGCCCTTTTTGCATCCATGAATACAAAGTGCCTGGCTGGTGGGAGCGGGGGAGAAACCTCGCCGGAGAGAGACAAGCCAGGACCTCACGGGGATATACATAGGTCATGACGACTCTCACTGACCCGCCAAAGGAGCAGTTCCGGCTGTCCATGCTTCTTTATGACACGCGGTACCGGTCGGCCACCATCCAGGTCATTGCGATGATATGCTTCATGCTGATGGCAGCATGGCTCATAAGCAATACCGCGCAAAACCTGGCCACCTTGGGCAAGCCCATTGATTTCGGATTTTTCAGCGAACCGGCCAGCTATGACATCAACCAGCGGCTGCTGGATTATTCCTCGCGCGATACGCACCTGCGGGCGGCCTTCATCGGTCTGCTTAACACGCTCGTCGTGGCGGTGCTGGGTTGTATCACAGCCACGATACTTGGCGTGATCATCGGTGTGCTGCGCCTGTCCAACAACTGGATCGTCGCGCGGCTGATGACGATCTATGTCGAAGGGTTCCGCAACGTTCCGGTCCTGCTGTGGATCGTCTTCATCATGGCGATCTTGATCGAAACCCTGCCAGCGCCACGAGCGTTCCGGGGCGACGATGCCACTGCCAGCATGATGCTGAACGACAGCGTGGCCGTCACCAACCGTGGCGTTTATATCCCCGACGCTCTGTTTTCCAACAGTCTGGGCAATATCCACCTGTTCGGCGAAAGCAGCCTGCGGTTTGATATCAGTCTTGATCTGATGCTGATCCTGATCGTTCTGGGCGGCGGCCTGTGGGTGTCGAACTTCCTGCGCAAGCGGGCGAACCGCATCCAGGAACAGACCGGTGATCGGCCGGTGACCTGGTGGCAGCGTCTGGGCGTGGTGGTGATCCCGACCGGGCTGGTGCTGGTGCTGCTGGGCTTCCATTTTGGCTATCCCGAGCTCAAGGGCTTCAACTTCCAGGGCGGTACCCATCTGCGGAACTCGCTGATCGCGCTCTGGCTGGCGCTGTCACTTTATACCGCCGCCTTCATCGCCGAGATCGTGCGCGCCGGTATCCTGGCTATCTCCAAGGGTCAGACCGAGGCCGCCTCGGCCCTGGGCCTGCGCTCGAACAAGATCATGTCGCTTGTGATCCTGCCGCAGGCGCTGCGGGTGATCATTCCGCCGCTGATCTCGAACTATCTCAACCTCACCAAGAACTCGTCGCTGGCGATCGCCGTGGGTTACATGGATATCACCGGCACTCTGGGCGGTATCACCATGAACCAGACCGGGCGCGAGCTGGAGACGATCCTGCTCTTGATGCTGGTGTACCTGACCATCTCGCTGTCCATTTCAGCGGTGATGAACTGGTACAATGAATCCGTCAAACTGAAGGAGCGTTGAGATGTCTGACATCGGATTTGTCCGCACCGAAATGCTCCCCGAGCGCGAACCGCCGGCCTCGACCGTCGGCGCGCTGGGCTGGGCACGCGTCAACCTGTTCTCGAACTGGTTCAACAGCATTCTTACGCTGGCGTCACTCTATGCGATCTATGCGATTCTTGCGGCGATCTTGCCTTGGGTATTTTCGCCCACCTGGAACGGGACCTCGCTCAACAACTGCCGCGAGATCCTGACCGCCGCCGGTTCGGTTGGGGATCATGGCACCTCGGGTGCCTGCTGGGGCGTCATTCGCGAGCGCTGGATCCAGCTCTTGTTCGGGTTCTACCCGTCCGAGCTGTATTGGCGCCCGATCCTCGCCTTTGTCCTGCTGGCCGTGGCCCTGGCCCCGGTCCTGTTCGCGGACAAGGTGCCGTCGAAGATGCTGATCTTCTCGGGTCTCTATCCGTTCATCTTCCCCTGGCTTTTGTGGGGCGGCACCATCTGGGGGCCGGTCGCGGCGCTGGGTGGCTTCGTCATAGGTTGGGTGGTCTATTCGGCGCTCAGCAAGACGATGAGCAGCCTGATGGGCATTCTTCTTGGCGCAGCGGCGGCGTTGGTCTGGTGGCTTGTTCTGTCCGGCTATTTTGTCGGCGCGCTGGATTCCATCCTGCCGATCGGCATCGAGGCGGTCGAAAGCCGCAAGTTCGGCGGCTTCATGCTGTCGATCACCATCGGCGTTGTCGCCATTGCCTGTTCGTTGCCGCTGGGCATCGTTCTGGCGCTGGGCCGTCAGTCGGACCTGATGATCGTCAAATACATCTGTGTGGGCTTTATCGAGTTCATTCGGGGTGTGCCGCTGATCACGCTGCTGTTCGTGGCTTCGACCCTGCTGAACATCTTCATGCCACCCAATACGAACTTCGACATCATCCTGCGGGTGCTGATCATGGTGACGCTGTTTGCCGCGGCCTATATGGCCGAGGTGATCCGCGGCGGCCTGGCCGCACTGCCCAAGGGCCAGTATGAGGGGGCGGATTCGCTTGGCCTCAACTACTGGCAGGCGCAGCGCCTGATCATCATGCCACAGGCGCTCAAGATCTCGATCCCGGGTATCGTGTCGACCTTCATCGGGGTGTTCAAGGACACCACGCTGGTGTCGATCATCGGGCTTCTCGATCCGCTGGGTCTGTCGAACGCCATTCGCGCGGACGCCAACTGGAACGGCGTCGTCTGGGAACTCTACGGTTTCATCGCCCTGCTGTTCTTTGTCTTCTGCTTCGGCATGTCCCGCTATTCCATGTATCTGGAGCGCAAGCTCCACACTGGCCATCGTTAAGGAGGGCCCAATGTCTGAACTCGCAATCGATCGTGAAATCGACCGTTCGAAAATGCAGGTGAGCGACGAGGTCGCCATCGAAATCACCAACATGAACAAGTGGTACGGGGCCTTCCACGTGCTGCGCGACATCAATCTGACCGTCAATCAGGGGGAGCGGATCGTCATCGCCGGGCCTTCGGGCTCGGGCAAGTCGACCCTGATCCGCTGCCTGAACGCGCTCGAGGAACACCAGCAGGGCAAGATCGTGGTGGATGGGACAGAGCTGTCGAACGACCTCAAGAATATCGACAAGATCCGGTCCGAGGTCGGGATGGTGTTCCAGCACTTCAACCTGTTCCCGCATCTGACCATTCTGGAGAACTGCACGCTGGCCCCGATCTGGGTGCGCAAGACGCCCCGGAAAGAGGCCGAGGAAACGGCGATGCATTTCCTGGAAAAGGTCAAGATCCCCGAGCAGGCTCTGAAGTATCCGGGTCAGCTTTCGGGCGGCCAGCAGCAGCGTGTGGCGATCGCCCGCTCGCTGTGCATGCGGCCGCGCATCATGCTGTTCGATGAACCGACCTCGGCGCTGGACCCCGAGATGATCAAGGAAGTGCTCGACACCATGATCGAGCTGGCCGAGGAAGGCATGACCATGCTCTGCGTGACGCACGAGATGGGCTTTGCCCGTCAGGTTGCCAACCGCGTCATCTTTATGGATGCAGGTCAGATCGTGGAACAGAACGAGCCGGAAGAGTTCTTCAATAACCCGCAAAGCGAGCGGACCAAGCTGTTCCTGAGCCAGATCCTGGGCCACTGAACAGGGCCTGGAATGAGACGGAAAGGGCGGGGATTTCCCCGCCCTTTTTCAATCCGTCAGCTCTCGTGGAACGATGAAATCCAGCACCTCGCCCTGATGCCAACCGATCTGCGCCCAATCGTCGGTGGCGAATTCTATCACGGTGGTGGCGCCGGTCGGATAGTCGAAGAAGCGGGCATGGGCGGGTGCCTCGTCGACGATCTGACCCGCAAACTCGGCGATACCGGGATTGTGCCCCAACAACAGCACCACGCGCCCGCTGGCCTGTCTGAGGCTGGAAAGGAGCTGCTCTGGCGGGGCCAAATAGAGTGCGCGGGTGAATTCAGGTTCACAGCCGCCCAGCCCCATCTCGGCCGCCATTTGGGTCCATGTCTCGCGGGTACGGACGGCGTCCGAACTGATCACCTGATCCGGCAGATAGCCATGCTGGCGCAGCCAGGCCCCGATCGCCTGCGCCGACCTCCTGCCACGCTTGTTGAGGGTGCGGTCGTGGTCGCCTAGGCTGATATCGTCCCAGGCGGATTTGGCGTGGCGGGTCAGAATCAGAATGCGGGTCATCTGCGCAAAAAAGCCTTCATGTGCAATGCGGACTGTGCCGGATCACGCGCCGCGCCAGCGCTGAGCGGGCAGGCGAGTCGGGCGGCACAGCCTGACCCCATACAAGCAGACCCAGCGGCGGTGTCCAGATATCCGCGGCAGGCATCGACATCATAGGCGTGATCTGCCGCAAGCGCACCAACCGGGCAGGCCCGGGTACAGGGCGCGGCGCAGCTGTCGCAGGGCGAGGGGCCGCCCTCGGCCACAGGCAGGTCGATCCGGTCTGGCAGCAGCAGCGCGCCGCGAAGCGAGATCATCAGACCGACCTGGTCATGCACCATCATTCCGACCGGGCTGGTATGAAACCGGCCCGAGGCCAATGCCCAGGCGATGAATGGCGGATAGGGTGGCCCATCCGAGGGATAGGCTGTCTTGGCACCCAGATCGACGGCCATCGCCCCGATCACCCGTTTTGACCAGCGGTCGACCGGGTCGCGCTGGCCATCGGCATATTCAGGCGCCGCGCTGAAGACGGACCAGAAGCCGGGGCCCGTGCCAAGCAGAACGACAGTGCCTGCCTGATCGACCGGGTTGAGCGCCCCCATCACAATCAGGGCCGAGGTGGCGGCCTCTGCCGTAATCCGCTCCAGCGTCATCGGCGGCGAAACGGCAGCAGCAGGCTCCAACCCAGCCGCGCGGGCCGGTCGTCCTGCCATGCCAGCCCGATGGTCATCTGGTCATGTCCCTTGGCGGGTTGTGCAACATAGGTTCCCATCATCCGGTCCCAGATCGACAAGGCAAAGCCGTAATTGCTGTCATGCTCCTCGCGCAGCACGGAATGGTGCACCCGGTGCATGTCGGGGGTCACCAAAACCTTGCGCAACACAGCGTCGAGCGCAAGCGGCAAGCGGAGGTTGGAGTGATTGAAGAGCGCGGTGCCGTTCAGCAGGATCTCGAACAGGACCACCGCCAGCGCCGAAGGACCCAGCAGATATACAAGGCCGATCTTGAGCAGCATCGACAGCGCGATTTCAACCGGATGAAACCGGATCGCGGTAGAGACGTCGATATCGGTATCGGCGTGATGCACCCGGTGCAGCCGCCACAGCAGCGGTATCTTGTGGGTGATCAGGTGCTGGCCCCAGATGGCGAAGTCGAGGATCAGGACGGCCAGCAGCGCCTCGACCCAGCCGGGCCAAGCCAGATGGTTGAACAGGCCCCAGCCCTGCGCGGTGGCGTCCAGCGCCGCGCCCACCGCCAGCAGCGGCAGGCCCACCGCCAAGGCGCGCAGGGTAACGGTGTTCAGCACCGATATCGTCAGGTTGGTCAGCCAGCGTCGCGGGCGCCGTGGATGAACCACCCGGCGCGGGGCCAGCCGCTCGGCAATTGCGAACAGGACAAAAAGGCCAACAAACATCGCCAGCCGGATCAGGCTTTCGTTTTCCATTCATTCACAATTCGGCATGTAAATGAAATAGGCAAGCCCGCTGGTCTGACGATTGCGTTAGTCCCGTCGGATCAGCGACCCGGCCCCGTGCTCGGTATAAAGCTCGAGCAGGACCGCATTCGGTGCGCGGCCATCCAGGATGACAACAGCGCGCACACCCTTTTCAAGCGCATCCAGCGCGGTTTCCGTCTTGGGGATCATTCCGCCCGCGATTGTGCCATCGGCCACCATCTCGCGGATTTGCGCTGCTTTCAGCTCCGTCAACACTTCGCCCGCACCGTTCTTGACACCGGATACATCGGTCAGCAGCAGCAGCCGGTCAGCCTTGAGGGCGCCTGCAATCGCACCGGCGGCGGTATCGCCGTTGATGTTGAACGTCTCGCCATTCCGGCCCGCGCCCAAGGGGGCGATCACCGGGATGATGTCATGGGCAAACAGGTTGCGCAGCAGGTCGGGATTCATCTCGGCCGGGGTGCCGACAAAGCCCAGATCGGGATCGGTCTGATCGCAGACCATCAGGTTGGCGTCCTTTCCGGACAGGCCCACCGCCTTGCCGCCCTGGCGGTTGATCGCCTGCACGATCCGCTTGTTGACCACGCCCGACAGCACCATTTCGACCACCTCGACCGTGGCAGCATCGGTGACCCGCTTGCCGTTCACGAAGTCGGACTGAATGCCCAGCTTGTCCAGCATGGCGTTTATCATCGGCCCGCCGCCATGCACCACGACCGGGTTCACACCCACCTGCCGCAACAGCACTACATCGCGCGCAAAGCTCTCCATGCCTTCGTCGCTGCCCATGGCGTGTCCGCCCAGCTTGATGACAACGATCGCATCATCATAGCGTTGAAGATACGGCAAGGCCGCGTTCAGCGTGGCAGCGGTGGCAATCCAGTCGCGATTCATGTCTCGTGTCTTCATGGCAAGGGTTCCTTTGGGGCCTTGTGTTAGGGGTTTTGCGCCCCTCTGCCAAGGGGCGTTGCCAAGATGCCGCGCTATGATAGGCTCCGCGAGAAATCAGTCACGAGGCCGGATCATGACGCGCAAGACCCTTGTTTTGACAGGTGCCAGTCGGGGAATCGGCCATGCCACGGTGCGCCGCTTCGTGGCCGAGGGCTGGCGGGTGATCACCTGCTCGCGCGAGCCGGTGCCGCCGGGATGTCCCTGGAGCAGTGGCGAGAACAACCATGTCCAGATCGACCTGAGCGACCCGCAGGCCACCATCGCCGGGGCCGAGACCATCCGGACCAAGCTGGACGGGCGGCTGGATGCATTGGTGAACAATGCCGGCATCTCGCCCAAGGGCCCCAATGGCGAGCGGTTGAGCACGCTCAGCACCGATCTGTCGGACTGGGGCCATGTGTTTCATGTCAATTTCTTTGCCCCGGTGGTGCTGGCCCGATCGCTCAAGGACGAGCTGGCGGCAGCCAGGGGGTCGGTGGTCAACGTGACGTCGATCGCGGGGTCACGGGTGCATCCGTTCGCCGGGGCGGCCTATGCCACGTCAAAGGCGGCGCTGGCGGCACTGACGCGTGAGATGGCGCATGATTTCGGGCCGCTCGGCGTACGGGTGAACGCGATTGCTCCGGGCGAGGTCGAAACCTCGATCCTCAGCCCCGGCACCGACAAGATCGTCGAGAAACTGCCGATGCAGCGGCTGGGCCAACCCAGCGAGGTGGCCGCCGCGATCTATTTCCTCTGCTCGCAGGAAAGCTCTTACATCTCGGGCACCGAGATCGAGGTGAACGGCGCGCAGCACGTTTGACCTCGCCGCCACCTACTCGAGATGCGCGATGATGGACCTGAGTGTCGCGATACCGTCACCTTTTTCAGACGAGGTGAGGACGATTTCAGGATAGGCGGCCGGGTGCTTGGCCAGCGCCGCGCGCACCTGCGCCAGCACCTTGTCGCGCTCGACGGCCTTGACCTTGTCGGCCTTGGTCAATACGCATTGAAAGGTCACGGCACTGGTGTCGAGCAGCTTCATGATCTCGTCATCGACCGCCTTGACCCCATGGCGGGCGTCGATCAGCACAAAGGCGCGGCGCAGGGTCTGGCGGCCGCTGAGATATTGCTTCAGCAGCTTCTGCCATTTCTCGACCACTTTCAGCGGCGCATTGGCATACCCGTACCCCGGCAGGTCGACCAGATAGAGCTCGGGTCCCTGAGTGAAGAAGTTGATTTCCTGTGTGCGGCCCGGCGTGTTCGAGGCGCGCGCCAGCCCCTTGGTGCCGGTCAGCGCGTTGATCAGGCTGGACTTGCCCACGTTTGATCGTCCGGCAAAGCAGACCTCGACCCGATCGGCGGGCGGCAGGCCGGACATCGCCACCACGCCCTTGACGAATTCGGACGGGCCGGCAAAGAGCTTGCGTCCGGTCTCGGCGGCGAATGCGTCGGGCTCTTCGGCAATGGGAAAGGGCAGGGCGGTCATAGCGGGCGCACCTCGTCACCAAGGCGGATGGTCCCGCCGCGGATCACCTCGGCCCGGACGCTGAAATCACGATGACCCCAATGGTCGAGCGCGGCCAGCGTGTCGGCATCGCGAATCCCGGTTTCAGGATTGGTAGTGGTCGCGGCGCAGCGGTCGGTGCGTTCGCGCACGGCAAACACCACCTCGCCGATCTGCACCTCGCGGTCGAGCCAGTCGAACTCCTCCCACAAAGGCAGGCCGTCGAACCAGATATTGCCGCGCCAGCGCAGTGGCGACAGAGGATGCCCAATCCGCTGTTCCACCGCCCGGTGCGAAGCCATATTGCACAGCGTCACCGAGGGGAAATCGCTATCGGTCATGCCGCGTCCGGGTACCCGGATGATTCGGGCCGATTGGGCCCGATCCTGTGGCATCAAGGGTTTCACCCATTCGAGGAAGCGGTCCGCCTCGGTCTCGGGGGCGAACTCCAGATCGGGGCGTTTGGGATGGCGAAGAGTCACGCGATCGCCGTTGAGCGCGGCAGTGATCGCCATCAGCTCGGGCACCTTGGACACACGGCTGAAATGACCGCAATGCACCCATTCGGACCCGTCCGCCTGGGACGTCTCATGCGCCACCGCCCAAACACGATCCCCGGGCATGGTCTGCCCGGGGTTGAGGGTGACGCTGTCCAGCGCCTCGCGGCCATGGCTCTTGATCGGATGCCGCCAGAGCCCGGTGACCGTGCCGGTCATTTCTTATCCGCCTTGGCCTTGCGGGCAAAGCCGGACTTGATGTTTCCGAATACGTCCGGTTTGTACCCGTGGCTGCGCATGATGATGTACTGCTGGGTAAAGGTGATCGTGTTGTTCGCGATCCAGTACACCACCAGGCCGCTGGCAAAACTGCCCAGCATGAACATGAATACCCAGGGCATCCAGGCAAAGATCATCGCCTGGGTCGGGTCGGTGGGCGCCGGATTAAGCTTCTGTTGCAGCCACATCGAGATGCCCAAAAGCAGCGGCAGGATACCGATGAGGATGGTCGCCGCCAGCGAGCCCGGCTCGGGCCCGGCCCAGGGCAGCCAGCCGAAGAAGTTCATGATCGAGGTTGGGTCCGGCATGCTGAGGTCGCGAAACGGGCCGAACCACGGCGCCTGGCGCAATTCGATGGTGACAAAGATCACCTTGTAGAGCGAGAAGAAGATCGGGATTTGCAGCAGGATCGGCAGACAGCCCGCGGCCGGGTTCACCTTTTCCTTCTTGTAAAGCTCCATCATGCCCTGTTGCATCTTCTGGCGGTCGTCGCCAGCCGCCTCTTTAAGGGCTTCCATCTGCGGCTGAAGCTCTTTCATCTTGGCCATCGAGACATAGGATTTCAGCGCCAGCGGGAAAACGATCGCCTTGATGATCAGCGTCAGACCGATGATCGACCAGCCCATGTTGCCGATCAGCCCGTTGAGCTGGTGCAGCAGCCAGAAGATCGGCTTGGTCAGGAAGAAGAACCAGCCCCAGTCGATACTGTCGAGGAACTTCTGCACGCCGTCTTTCTGATAGGCGCGGATGCTTTCCCATTCCTTGGCGCCGGCGAACAGGCGGGTGGTTACCTCGGCGCTTTCGCCTGGTGCGACGGTCATGGTCGGCAGGACGGTTTCGGCCTGATAGATCTTGCGCCGCGCATCATATTTGGCTGCCGATTTGAAGGCGCTGCCCGATCCGGGGATCAGGGTAGCCATCCAATAGTGATCGGTGAATCCGATCCAACCGTCGGATTTGTTCTGGAACACTTCGGCCTGCGCACCCTCATTCGGGTCGATGTCGAACTTGCGCACATCCTTGTAGTCGATTTCCGAAAGGGTGCCGTCATTCATGGCGACGACGCCCTCGTGCAGGATGAAGAAGTTCTTCAGACCCGGCAGGTCGGCATCTTCGCCAACACCGTGACGAGCCAGGATGCCATAAGGCGCGGCGCCAATCGGAGCGGTAGAGCTGTTCTCGACCGACTGGGTGACGGTGAACATATAGTCCTCGTCCACGGCAAGGATGCGGCGGAAGGTAACGCCGCTTCCATTGGACCAGCGCAGCGTCACCGGGCTGCCCACGCTCAGCGTTTCACCGGACTCCAGCGACCATTCGGTCAGCGGTCCGGGCACGTCGGCGGCGTTCAGGCCGGTGCCGGGGGCCCAGCCATAAAGCGCGTAGTAGGCCGAGGTCGACCCTGCCGGGGTCAACATCTCGACGATCTCGGCGTCCGCGTCTAGCGAGACGCGGTAATCCTTCAGCGAAAGCTCGTCGATCCGGCCACCGAGCAGTGACACACTGCCCTTCAGGCGCGGGGTGTCGATCTGAACCCGCGGGGCCTCTGCTTCGGTCGGGGCGTTGCTGTCGAGCACGGGGACCTCGCCCGAGCCGGTTTGGGTCGTGGCAGCAGAGGGGGCTTGCACGGCGGTGCCGTCGGTGGTTGCGATCTCGGTCGCGGGCGCCTCGGTCTGTTCCGGTGGCGGGAACAGGATGAACCAGACCAGGATCACCAGAAAGCTGAGCGCTGTTGCGAGGATGAGATTCTTGTTCTGATCGTCCATCGGGACAGCCACCTTGTGCAGTGAAAGACCACGCAGGGTTCAACAGAGTGATGGCACAAAGGTCAAGCGGAATCGGCCCTCGGGCGGAGTGGAAACGCTCCGGTGACCGTGGTTCGCGTGCGTTCAGCCAGTTTCGCGCCCGATCCTTGGGGCATCCTGCAGTTTCGCGTCGTGATGCGCGATCCAATCGAGGGTCTGGTCGAAAGGCATCGGTTTGCCGATCCCGAAGCCCTGAACATGGTCGCAACCCAGCTGCGCCAGCAGCGCATGTTCGCCGACGGTTTCCACCCCTTCGGCCAGGGTTTCCAGTTCGAGCCGCTCCGCCATCGTCAGGATTGCCGCGATCAAGCGCTGCTGTTCGGGGTCGCGGTCAGCCTTCATCACAAAGGACCGGTCGATCTTGATGCGCGAGATATCAAAGCGGCGGATCGACGCGATCGAGGCATGGCCGGTGCCGAAATCGTCCAGGTCGATGCGGCAGCCAAGCTTGCCCAGCCCTGCGATGTTACGGGTGATCACGTCATCGGGCGTGTTCGAGAACACGGTTTCCAGGATTTCCACCGACAGCCGGTCCGGAGTCAGGTCAAACCGGTCAAGCTCCCACTGGACCCGTTCGACAAGGCCAGGATTGCGCAACTCGTCGGACGCGAAGTTGACGCCGACCCGGGGCACATCGACCCCCGCGCTGTCCCAGGCCTTGACCGCCGTCAGGGCGTGATACAGCATCACTTGCCCCAGACGCTCCATCAGCCCGGCCTCTTCGATCACCGGCAGGAAAACGTTTGGCGTCAGCAGGCCGCGCGCGGGGTGGTTCCAGCGCGCCAGCGCCTCGAACCCGGTGACCTTGCCGGTGTCGGTCGAGATCTGGGGCTGGTACCAAGGCTGAATCTGCCCGTTTTCGAGTGCTGCCTGAACCTCATCGCGCAACTGAGATGCACCGCCCGGCCTACGCTCCATATCCGGGGCATAGGCCCGGATTGAGGAGGGGCCGGCGCCCTGCGCCGCAGCCAGGGCCACATTCGCGGCATCGAGCCAGTCGCTGGCGCTATGTCCGGGGGCCCGGCGGTTCTGACAGAAGCCGATCGAGCAGGATACATAGACTGCCACCCCATTGAGAGAGATCGGGTCCTCTACCGCGCTCTGCATCCGGCCCGCGAGTTGGATACACAGTTCCAGATCCAGTTGCGGCACCGGCGCCAGGCAGACGGCAAATCGTTTGTCACCCAAGCGCGCCACCACATCGTTGTTGCGTAGCGCGGCCAGAATGCGTTCGCCACTGCGTTGGGCGACAAGGTCGCCTGCTGTCTGTCCGTGATGGTCCACCAGTTCGGCATAATCGTCGAGTTCAATGAGAAAACAGGCCGATTTCCGGTCGGTCTCGGCCGCCATCGCGTGAATATGGGTCGCCGCGCTTTCGAACCCGTCCCGAAGCATCAGACCGGTCACGCTGTCACGCGGCACCTGATAGGTTGCGGGCCATTTGCCGAAGGCCCCGGCAAAAGCGAACATCAAAGGCAGGCCCAGAGACGCCAACAGCAGGGCAATCTCGCCCCCCAGCCAGAACGCCCCAAGAGTGATTGCGGGCAAGAAGGCCAAAATCGGCGGGCCTGTCAGCACCGGCACGATTGCATGTCGAATTCGGGTCAGGGACGGTTTTATCCGCATAGGGTCTACTGGCCTTTCGCAAGGCGCAACGCGCGCCTTGTTGGACCGTAGGAAACCAGTCTGAGTCAGACGTTAACGCAGCAGCGGAATTTCCCCAAAATTTTCGCCTTTTTCACGGGAACCCAATTCAAGCCCCTGAAAATCGAAGAGTTTCGGGTCCAGCAAATGCGACGGACGCGCATTCATCAACGCCCGGAACATCACCTGGCGCCGGCCGGGTCGATTCTTCTCCCAGCCGTCGAGGATCTGTTTGACCTGCTGACGTTGCAACCCGTCCTGGCTGCCGCAGAGGTCGCAGGGGATGATCGGATAGTTCATCGCTCGCGCGAATTTCTCGCAATCGGCCTCGGCCACATGGGCGAGCGGGCGAAAGACGAACAGGTCGCCCTCTTCGTTGACCAGCTTGGGCGGCATTGTCGCCAGACGGCCGCCGTGAAACAGGTTCATGAAGAAGGTTTCCAGGATATCGTCGCGGTGATGACCCAGCACCACCGCCGAACACCCCTCTTCGCGGGCGATCCGGTAGAGATTGCCGCGCCTGAGCCGCGAGCAGAGCGCGCAATAGGTGCGCCCCTGAGGCACCTTGTCGACAACAACTGAATAGGTGTCCTGATACTCGATCCGGTTGGGCACGCCCATCCGGTCGAGGAATTCGGGCAACACGGTCGAGGGAAAGCCGGGCTGGCCCTGATCCAGGTTGCAGGCCAGCAGGTCAACCGGCAGCAGGCCACGCCATTTAAGCTCGTAGAGAACCGCCAGAAGCGTATAGCTGTCCTTGCCGCCGGACAGACAGACCAACCATTTGGGCGTGCTGCCATCGGCGCGGCGCTCGACCATGCCATACTGTTCGATCGCCTCGCGCGTGTAGCGCACGATGCGTTTGCGCAGCTTCTTGAACTCGGTCGTCGCGGGGGCGCCGGCAAAAAGCGGATGGATGTCTTCGTTCTCGTCCAGCATGGGCGCGCCTTACAGTGTTTGTGCCTGCCGGGCAAGCGCCGCGCTCAGCCCTGCGCGGCCCAGACATAAGCGACATAGGCCAGCAGCAACAGGATGCCCGCGCCGCGGCTGACGCCTGCACGCCACAAGAGCAGCACGCTGAAGACGACTGCAGAGGCCAGTGCGACCGGCAGGTCGAACAGGGCAAAGCGCGAGGCTACCGGAATCGGTGCGATGACGGCGGTGGCGCCCAGGATGCCGAGAATGTTGAAGATGTTAGAACCGATGATATTGCCCACCGCGATCTCGGACTGGCGGCGGAATGCTGCGATGACCGAGGTCGCAAGCTCGGGCAGCGAGGTGCCGACGGCGACGATGGTCAGGCCGATGAAGGCATCCGAAACCCCCAGTCCCTGTGCGACCGAGACCGCGCCATCGACCAGCAGCCGCGCGCCGATCATCAGGCCCAGCAGGCCCGCACCGATCAGCAGCGGAGTGACAAGGGGGCGTGAGGGCAGTTCCGGCAGGTCTGTTTCGGCGTTGTCGGCGCAAGAGCCGCCGGATTGACGGTAGGACCAGATCAGGTAGGCAACGAGAGACAGCAGCAGGAACAGGCCCACGACCCGGGTCATCTGGCCGCTCAGCAGAAGTGGCGCCAATACCACGGTTGCCACCAGCATCGCCGCCAGATCGCGCCACAGACCCGCAGATTTACAATTGATCGGCCAGACCAGGCTCGTGATGCCTCCGATCAGCAGGATGTTTGCGATATTCGATCCCATAATGTTGCCCAGGGCGATATCGGGCACGCCACGCAACGCGGCGTCGACCGAGACCAGCAACTCCGGGGTCGAGGTGCCAAATCCGACGACGGTCAGACCAATCAAAAGTGGCGACAGACCAAGCCGGCGGGCCAGACCGACGCTTCCACGCACCAATGCCTCGCCGCCAAGAAACAAACCGATCAGCCCGGCGGCGATGTAGAGGTAATCCAATTTCAGATATCCCGGCTAGGTGGTGTCCGACTGCGACTGATACCTGTGCGCAGCATTGCTGCGCTGCAAGATGGGGCAGGAAATATACTGCCCCATGTCGGCGGAGCGGAGCCCAGCATCAATCAGCGGGCGGGTGGCTCGGTTTGCCGCTGTCGACCTTGGGGTCGGGGACCGGATCGTAGCCGTCGCTGCCCAGCGGGTGACAGCGTCCGATCCGTCGCGCGGCCAGCCAGCTGCCGCGAATGGCCCCGTGTTTCTCCAGTGCCTCCAGCGCATAGGCCGAGCAAGTCGGTTGATAGCGGCAGTTGAAACCGACCCAGGGCGAAAAGATCAACCGATAGGCGCGCACGGGCAGTGCCAGAATATGGGCAAGCGGGGTCATGGCGCCAATCTAGGGTGCAGGCCTGTCACTGCCAAGCATGTTGCGACGAAATGGAGTGGGTCAGGGTTTGGGCGCGTGCAGCTTGCGCAGCGCCCGGCGCAGATCGTCCAGCAGCCCCTCAAAGGGGCGCGTGGCGGTATCGTTGGGGCGACCGATCAGCACATAGTCCCAACCGGGGCGACCCATTTCCGGCAACACCAGCCGCGCGGCCTCGCGCAGGCGGCGTTTGGCGCGATTGCGGGCCACGGCGTTGCCGACCTTCTTGGAACAGGTGAACCCGACACGGATGCCCGGCGCCTCACCCTCGGCGCGTTTGCGGGCCTGGACCATCATCGAGCCCGCGCCCTGACGACGCGCACGCGCGGCCTTCAGGAAATCGCTGCGCTTGCGCAGGACAGTTATCCGGCTTGACGCGCAAACGGACACCGCCGGAGGCGTTTCCCCGTGGTTGGCGGTGCCATCCCTGGGGGCCTCCGGCGGTGTCATATCCGTCAGAACGGGTCGCAGCGCTTAGGCGCTGAGTTCCTTGCGGCCACGCGCGCGGCGTGCGTTCAGGATCTTGCGGCCGGCCTTGGTGGCCATGCGCGCGCGGAAGCCATGGCGGCGTTTGCGAACCAGGTTCGAAGGCTGATAGGTGCGTTTCATCGCTCCGTACTCCAATTTCTTGCGGTCGGGCGCGGCGCGGATTCGCCACCCGTGTGTCTGTCGAAGCCCGTCCTCTAATGCCAGAGGCCGGGCAAGTCAAACCCTCTGAGAGGGGTTTTGCGGGCTTTTGCAACAATTTCCCCCCGACCGCCAGAAGAAAGGTTTCAGTTTCCCGGCGCAGGCGGTGTTTTTCTCACGTTTTTATCCCTTTGCGTTCAACCGAGCGTGAATACCCTGTTGTTTGACGGCGCGGGTCTGCATCTTGGGGACAATATGAAGCCCGACCCTGAAACAAATCCGGAACCGATGCGCCAAACCGCCCAATCCGCGCCGCGTCGCATGCTGCGCCATTTGCCGTTGATCGCAATCGTTCTGGTCGCGGTGGTCGGGGCCGTCACCCTGCGCGACTATCTCAGTTTCGATACGCTGGCCGCGAATCGGCAGGCGCTGCTGGCCTATCGAGAGGCGCATTATGCCGCGATGGCGGCAATCTTCGTCTGCATCTATGTGCTGATCGTGGCCTTTTCCCTGCCCGGTGCGGCGGTGGCCTCTATGACAGGCGGATTTCTGTTCGGCCTGGCGGTCGGCACCGTGCTGAATGTGCTCGCGGCCACCATCGGGGCGGTTGTGATCTTTCTGGCCGCCCGCGCCGGGCTTGGGGCGATGTTGACCGCGCGGCTCGAGGCCTCCGAGGGCGCGGTAAAACGGCTCAAGGACGGGCTGCGGCGCAACGAGGTCGAGGTGCTGTTCCTGCTGCGGCTGGTACCAGCGGTACCGTTCTTCGCGGCCAACCTGATCCCAGCGCTGGTTGGGGTAAAGCTGCGCAAC
This sequence comes from Ruegeria sp. YKSF070, assembly GCF_059612725.1. Taxonomy (NCBI): domain Bacteria; kingdom Pseudomonadati; phylum Pseudomonadota; class Alphaproteobacteria; order Rhodobacterales; family Roseobacteraceae; genus Ruegeria; species Ruegeria sp. YKSF070. The sequence goes on from NZ_JBXWRD010000038.1 coordinate 43,000, forward strand.
TATGTGCTGACCACGGCGCTGGGCATCGTGCCCGGCGCGATCGTTTTCACCTGGATCGGGGTGGGGTTGGGTGGCGTGTTCGATCGCGGCGAAACTCCTGACCTGTCTCTGTTCCGGGAACCCTTCGTGATCGGACCTATCCTGGGTCTTTGCCTGTTGGCGGCGCTGCCCATCGTCATCAAGACCCTGCGCGGAAAGCGGGAGGAAATGTGATGGAGCGGATCAAGACCGACCTGCTGGTGATCGGCGCGGGGTCCGGCGGCTTGTCGGTGGCGGCGGGTGCCAGCCAGATGGGCGCGCGGGTGGTGCTGCTTGAAGGGCATGAAATGGGGGGCGACTGCCTGAACTATGGCTGCATTCCCTCGAAGGCGCTGCTTGCCAGTGCCAAGGCAGCACATGCCAAAGCCAGTACCGCCCGGTTCGGCGTGACCGACCAGGTGGCGCAGGTGGATTTCGCGGCGGTCAAGGATCACGTTCGGGAGGTGATCGCGCAGATCGCGCCGGTCGACAGTCAGGACCGGTTCGAGGGGCTGGGCGTGCGGGTGATCCGCGAATACGGGCATTTCGTTTCACGGACCGAGGTGCAGGCCGGCGCGCACCTGATCACTGCCCGGCGCATTGTCATAGCCACCGGCTCGACCCCCTTTATCCCGCCGATCCCGGGGCTGGACAGTGTGCCCTATCTGACCAACGAAACCCTGTTTGACCTGCGTGAGCGGCCTGATCACCTGCTGATCATCGGCGGCGGCCCCATCGGGCTGGAAATGGCGCAGGCGCATGTGCGGCTGGGTTGCAAGGTCACCGTGATCGAGGCCGACCGCGCCTTGGGCCGCGAGGATCCCGAGGCGACAAAGCTGGTGCTTGATCACCTGCGCGCCGAAGGCGTCGAGATCGCCGAGGACACCGCCGCTGCACAGATCCGCGGCCAGGCCGGCGCCATCGAAGTGGTCAGCGCCGAGGGGCGCATCTTTGCGGGCAGCCATCTGCTGGTGGCGGTCGGGCGCAAGGCCAGCACCGACCGGCTGAACCTTGAAGTCGCGGGGGTCGAGATCACGCGCACCGGCATCCGGGTCGATGCGTCGCTGCGTAGCAGCAACCGCCGCGTCTATGCGATCGGCGACGTGGCGGGTGGCCTGCAATTCACCCATGTGGCGGGGTATCAGGCCGGGGTGATCCTGCGCTCGGCCCTGTTTGGCCTGCCCTCCAAGGCGCGAACCGATCACATCCCACGCGCTACCTACACCGACCCTGAACTGGCCCAGATCGGCCTGACCGAGGCGGAGGCCCGCGACACGCACGGCGATAGGGTCGAGGTGGCCCGGTTCGACTACCTTCATAACGACCGCGCCATCGCGGAACGCCGCACCGAAGGATTCATCAAGGTGATGGTGGTTCGGGGGCGTCCGGTTGGTGTCACCATCGTCGGACATCAGGCCGGGGAACACGTGAACTTGTGGTCGCTGGTTCTGGCCAATAATCTGAAGATGAGTCAGGTTGCGGCGATGGTGTCTCCGTACCCAACAATTGGTGAGATCAACAAGCGCGCGGCGGGGGCCTATTTCTCGCCGCGCCTGTTCGAAAATCAGACAGTGAAACGGGTGGTCGGGCTGGTACAGCGCTGGCTTCCCTGACGGGAAAGGACATCATGCTGAACTCGCTTTCGGGCCGGTTTCTGATCCTGACGGTCGCCTTCGTGATGTTGGCCGAAGTGCTGATCTTTGTACCCTCGATCGCGCGGTTCCGTCAGGATTTCCTGCAAAACCGGCTGGAAAGGGCGCAGATTGCCTCGCTGGCGCTGCTGGCTGATGACATGTTGGCCACCGATCTTGAGGCCGAGTTGTTGGAAAACGCCGGGGTATACAACGTGGTACTGCGCCGCGACGAGGTACGGCAGCTTATGCTCAGCTCTCCGATCCCCGGACAGATCGGGCAGAGCTATGATTTGCGTCAGGCCTCGCCCTGGATCCTGATGCGCGATGCGCTGTTGCGGTTCTTCATGTCCGAGAACGAGGTCATCCGGGTGATCGGCGAACCGGTCAAGGAGGCCGGATTGCTGATCGAGGTTACGATGGACAGCCAACCGCTCAGGACGGCGATGATCGACTATGGCGCGCGGATCCTGCTGTTGTCGCTGGTAATCTCGGTCATCACCGCCTTCTTCCTGTTCCTTGCGGTTCGTGCGATCCTGGTGCGCCCGATCAGAAGCGTTGTCGACTACATGCAGCGCTATGCCCGCGCGCCAGAGGATGTGCGCGGCATCATCACCCCCAATTCCAGCGTGACCGAGCTGCGCGAGGCCGAGGAAGCCCTGCAAATGCTGCAACGCCAGATCACTCAGGCGCTACGCCAGCGTGAACGGTTGGCGCAACTGGGCGGTGCCGTGGCAAAGGTCAGCCATGATCTGCGCAATATCCTGACCTCGGCGCAGCTGTTCACCGACCGGATTGAAACCAGCGAGGACCCACTGGTACGCCGGATGGCGCCGAAGCTGGTCAACTCGATCACCCGCGCGGTGTCGCTGTGCGAAAGCACGCTGGCCTTTGGTCGGGCCGAGGAACCCTCGCCGATGCTCACGATGGTCCGCCTGCATGCGGTCGCCGAGGACGTGGTCGCCAGCGAGCGGCTTGCGCTGGGCGAAGGCGCGGTAGAGATCGTCAACGAAGTGCCCGAGACGTTGAGCGCACGGGCCGATCCCGAACAGCTGTTCCGGGTGGTGATGAACCTGGTGCGCAATGCGCGCCAGGCGCTGGAGACAACCAGACAGCCCGGCCTGGTCGCGGTTTCGGGCCACGAGACAGAGGCGGATTGGGTGATCGAGGTGCGCGATACCGGCCCGGGTTTGCCGCCTAAGGCACGCGAAAACCTGTTCACGCCGTTCCAGGGCGGCGTGCGTAAGGGAGGCTCGGGCCTGGGCCTGGCGATTTCCGCCGAACTGGTGCGCGGTCACGGCGGCGCATTGGTTCTGAAAGACAGCGGACCGGGCGGAACCGTCTTTGAAATAAGGCTCCCGAAAGGGGGCGAAACTTTTTGATCGATTTTCGCAGAATCGGGTTGCGCCCCTCCGGCCTAAAGTCTAGATAGCCCCTCACCAAGCGGACCGATAGCTCAGTTGGATAGAGTACTTGACTACGAATCAAGGGGTCGGGGGTTCGAATCCTCCTCGGTCCGCCATTTGCCCCTGAAATCATTGGCAAATAGCGAAAGGCAAAGTTCCTACCCGCCAAAAATCCCGCCAACTGATTTGCGATTGGATGCTACCGCTTGCAACAGTTGATTGTAGCGGCCAAGAAACTTGGCTTCCCGAAAAAAAATCCTAGCTCCGCTCGCCTTGCCGCCAAACCAACAGTTCAATCCCCGAGAGTTCATGCATTGAATTGGGCTGAAAGGGCCTCAGCCTGTTGAAGCACAGTGCGAACCGCTGTGTCCTGTAGATCAGGCCGGTACAACCACACCGTTTTGGCGGATCAGTCATGCTGCGCAAAAACACTTGATTGGGAAGGCCCCGATAGGCATTGTTGCAGAACTCCCGCCTGAAGCGTGACTTCCCCTTTCCCCATTGATGTCATTCCACACGAACGATCTCGGCGGTGCCGAGTGCGTTGAAGCGGTTCATGAGAGC
>NZ_JBXWRD010000039.1:0-45032 GCF_059612725.1 Ruegeria sp. YKSF070
GCTTATCGTCTGAAATGTCGGGAAAGAAACTCGCCAGAGAATTCCAGAGGAGAACCAGACACATGAAAACCTACTTCAAATCCAGGACTGCCGGTTTGGCGGCATTGTTGCTGAGCGCGTCGATCGCGCTGCCTGTCGCCGCGGCCGAAAGGGTCACCGTCGACAACTTCGAGCGCGCCGAAACCGACAGAACCATGCGCGACTATGTCGAGTTGGGCGGTTTCGGGCAGTTCTACCACATCCGCAACCCGGTCCCGATCGACGCGCAGGCGGTGGTCCGGATGCAGGTCGACACGCTCTATTCCTTCGGCGTGTTCGATCTGACCAATCCGGTCACGATCACGCTGCCGGATCCGGGTGAGCGCTTCATGTCGGCGCTGATCATCAATCAGGATCATTCGATGATCCCCGTCGAATACGCGCCGGCGGAAATCACCCTGACGCAGGAACAGATCGGCACCCGCTACGTCATCGTCGCGCTGCGCACCTTCATGGCCGCGACCGACCAGGAAGACATCGCCAAGGCGAACGCGCTGCAGGATCAGGTCAAGGTGAGCCAGGCTGACGTGGGCAACTTCGATGTGCCCGAATGGGACATGGACTCGCTTCTCAAGGTTCGCAACGCTCTCGCAGTTCTGGCTTCGACCGTATCGGACACCAAGGAGTTCTTCGGCGACCGCTCCAGGCTCGACCCGCTGAAATTCAAGATGGGCACGGCGGCCGGCTGGGGTGGCAACCCGAAGGAAGCCGCGATCTACTTCTCGCATTCGCCTACCGTGAACGACGGCACGACGCCCTATTCTGTGACGGTCAAGGACGTTCCGCTGGGTGACAAGGGCTTCTGGTCGATCACGATCTACGGCGAGGACAACTACATGAAGCCGAACGATCTAAACCGGGTTGCCCTGAACAACATCACCGCCGAGAAGAACGCGGATGGCAGCATCACGATCAATGCCGGCGGCTGTGAAGACGGGCGCATCAACTGCATCCCGATCACCGAAGGTTGGAACTACGTGGCACGGACCTATCGCCCCATGCCCGAGATCATTTCGGGTGAATGGGTCTTTCCGGAAATGCAGCCCGCTGAGTGAAATTCGTATTTCCTTGTTTGGCTGCACGTTGCTCTTGACCTACAACGTTCAGCCCGTCTGCCATCGGTAAAACATGAAGAACTATTCCATGAAAACAGCGCTCGTGTTGCTTCTCGTAACGATGTGTACCGCACCCGTATGCGCGCAAGGCCTTCTGGACAGCGTCAAGAAAGGTGCGGACAAAGTTGGTGAGGTCGCGAAAAAGGGAGCGGATGCCGTCGGAGACGCCGTGGAGTCAACCAGCGACCTCGTGCGCAATGAAGAAACGCCTGAAGCGACAAGAGCCAAACTTGATACGATGGCAAGCGAGGTCCTGGCGCAATTGCTAAGTGAAAACGCTGAAGCTGCCAGAGCCTACGAAATCAGTGCCGGCCATGCGGTTTTTGATATGCGTCGCGTTTCCGTTTTCCCGCTCTCGGCTGGCTATGGCCGCGGTGTTGCCGTTTCGCCGGAGGGCGGCCGGACGTACATGCAGATGGGAACTGGAGGTGTTGGCGCTGCTTTCGGGATTGGCGGTTTTGAATCGCAATTCGTTGTCATGTTTGAGACACCGGTCGACTTCGAACGGTTTGTAAAAAATGGTTACGAGGCGTCAGCAGATGCGGGCGCAATGCAAGGAGACCAACGAACGACGACTGAGGCCAATTTCACGGACGGGCGGTCGTTCTTTGTGCTGAGCAAAACAGGATGGCGCATCAACGCCAATGCTTCGGGAACAAAGTATTGGCAAGATGAGGAGCTGAACTGAGTACAGTTTTCCAACTCAGATCAAGGCTGCTGCATCCGTGAGAAGCACAGAAAGAGCGCTTCCGGTTCGGGGTCGTTGCCTCCACCTGATAGTTTTCGTCAGATTTTGGTGGGGTTTAGAGGGGTGAAGCCAAGGCTTGAACCCTTCGGTTTCGGGCAGCAAAGATGTCGTCGGGTTTGGCACGCCCGACGAATGGCTTGGCCTCGGTTGTGCTGCGTTAGGTGATGAAGCGGTTGAAGGCGGCCTGCAGGTCGACGACCAAATGGAACACGCCATGCTTGAGCCTGCGTCGCCACAGTTTGGCGAAGACTCCCTCGACCACGTTCAGCAAGGAGGGCGATGTCAAGACTAAGTGAAACGTCCAGCGCGGATGCCGCGCCAGACGCAGGTCTTGGACTTGGCCGTGATTGCCATGATCGAAGTTGTTCCGGCACCATCGGCGTTCAGAAGCACGTTGCGGCAACGCAAGACATGCATTTGCGGCGAGGGCGGGTTCGAAATGACCGCCTCAAGTCAGGACCTGTCCTCGCTTGAGACTTTGAACGAATTTCCTGTGCGCTTCAGTATGCCTCGCACAGCCAATGCCGGAACGGACTCCCAATTCGGGCTCCTTCGTCGCATTGGCTCCACTAGATCCTGAACAAAGGTTGCAGCAGCCTTGGCACCAGTGCGTTGAACCGCAAGGGCGCATCCGTCGCAGCAAGGCAGATGCACGGGTCTCCGGCATCGGCAACAGGTGTGTGCTCCAGATCCTCGTCACCGATCTCGACGTCGCCCACGGCAAAACGCCCGGCTTCGTCGCTGAAACTGCCCTGCAGGACAAGCGTCAACTCCAGCCCGTTGTGGCTGTGATCCGGCACCGCCTGTCCGGCCGGAATATATAGCAGCCGCGCCGATCCGCCATCGCCCTCGAACAGGATGCTTTGCCTGACACCCATGCCAAGCGTTTTCCACCGGGGTGCTCCACCTTTGAGGGCTTGCATCACGGGGCCGGGGTAAATCCCGGTGGCATCATAGACCGGTTCAGGTGTGACCGGCTCATCCAGCAGGGCCAAGACATTTGCCTTCAGGTCGCCTGTAATGCTGGCCCGTTCGGACTGTTCCAGCAAAGCGCCACCAGCGCTTTGATGCGCGCCCAGAGCCGCCTGGCATTCGCGACAAAACGACAGATGGCTGGCCACGACCATGGAAAACGCATGCGATAGGTTGCCAGCCGCATAGGCGGCGATCATCGAGTCGGGGATATGGTGGGTGATTGCAGACATTCAGCGCAATCCTTTCAATTCTTTCCGAAGCTGCCCCAGTCCAAGCCGAATGCGGGATTTGACTGTCCCAAGGGGAAGCCCGGTCTGCGCGCTGATCTCCTGATGAGTCAGTTCGCCGATATAGGCCTTTTCGATCATTTCTTTCTGATCCGGTTGAAGCAGCGCGATCGCCTGCTTCAGCTTTTCGGTTTCCTGTTCGAGCGCCAGGATCTGGCTTGCATCATCCTCGGGTTCGGGCGCTTCGCCCAGCTCGTCCGGGATTGGACGCTGCTCTTTCCTGACAATGTCGATATGCCGGTTCCGGGCAATCTGATAGATCCAGGCCGAGGCTTGTGCCTTGCGCGGATCGAATTGTGCCGCCTTCCGCCATATCGTGAGCATTACATCCTGCACGATTTCCTCTGCCAGCGCAGAGCTTGCACCGGAGCGCATGACAAAACCCTTTAGCCGGGGCGCAAGATGGTCGAACAGGTCGCCGAACGCGGCCCGGTCCCGCTGGTCTCGGACCGCAAGCAGCCAAACGGTCAACTGTGAATAACTGGTGTTGTCGGACAATACTGCCTTGCCTCTCGGGAACACCCTTTTCAGAGCGCCCGTGCCGGTTTCTTTTTTCACGTCCAGTGTCACCATGGAAGGGATACGGGTAAAGCCCCAAACTGGATCAGCCGCGTCGCGAAAATTTTCGCGCCACCATGTCAGCACGGATGTCACCCCTGCTTGAGGGTGTCCATACCGGCTCTGTCCGCGGTCACGTTTTCACGGGCGCAGCTGTCCGCTCGGCCCGCAGGCGCGTCAGGAAGGTGCTGACCCGTGCCAGCCCTTCGGTCAGGATCCGGGGGTCGTTGGCATAGCCGATGCGCAGCCAGCCCTCGATATGCAAGGCCGAACCGGGGGTCAACATCACCCCGGTCTCCTCCAGCAGGCGGACGCAGAAATCGCGCGAAGGCATGTCGAAATCGTATTTCAACAGCGCGGTGGTGCCGGCGCGCGGGCGGACCCAAGAGATATCGGGCTCGCGGTCGACCCAGTCGGCCAGAATCTCGATATTGCCACGAGTGATGCGGTGGCTGCGTTCAAGGATTCGATCCTTGGCCTCGAGCGCCATGGCGGCGAAATAGTCGTCCAGCATGCCGACGCTGATAGTGTTGTAATCGCGATGGATCGACACGGCCGAGATCACCTCGGGGTTGGCGGCGATCCAGCCCAACCGCAGACCGGCCAGAGAAAAGGTCTTGGACATGCCGCCGACGCTGATGCCGCGTTCGTAGAGATCGGCGATGGCCGGGGCAAAGCCATCACCCTGATGGTTGGTGCCGCGATAGACCTCGTCGCACAGGATCCAGGTGCCGTGCGGGCGGGCCAGCGCGATGACCTCTTGCAACAGGTCATGTTCCATCAACGCCCCGGTGGGGTTGTTGGGGTTGGCGAAGGCGATCAGCCGGGTTTCGGGCCGGATCAACGCGGCCAATTCCGCCATGTCCGGGAGAAAGCCGTTCTCGGGTCGCAGATCCAAGATGTCGACCGTGGCACCATAGCTTTCGGGGATCGAATAGTGCTGTTGATAGGTTGGGCGGATGGCGATCACGTGATCGCCCGGTTCGACCAGGGTTTCATGCACCAGCGCATTCGCACCGATGGCCCCATGGGTCACCACGATGTTCTGGCGTTTCTGGTTGCGATAGAGGGTCGAGATCGCATCACGCAGCCGGTCGGAGCCTTCAATGGCGCCATAAGTCATCTTCATCGCGCGTAGGTCGCTCATCACGTCGTCATTGCGACCGGCCAGTTCCAGCAGTTCGCCGATGTCGAGCGACGCCACGCAGGTTTCGGCCAGGTTATAGGCGCAGTGGTTTTCGAATTCGTTCATCCAGATTTCGACGCCAAAGGGGTCTATGCGCATGGCTGGCCTTTCTTTCGGTCTGCTCGGCGGTCCGGTCCGCAGGACAGAGTTCCCAGATTTCGACGCCGCTGGCAATCTCAACCAGGGTCGGGATCAGGGTCAGACCGTTGACATAGGGAGAGGGGTTCCGTTTTCCGGGCCGGAAAACGGAACGGAAAATTTGCAATTTTCCGATGCCTCGCCGAAAGGTCGATCAGCTTTCGGCCTCGTCCAGCAGGCGCCGCAACCAGCGTCCGGCCAGCCAGCTGGCCGGAATACCCAGCGGCAGCGACCAGAGGAGCGCTGCCACCGGCCCCAAGGGCGTGCCCCCCAGCACGCGCAGCATCAGCGCCGCCATGAACAGGTTGATCGCCACCGTGGCCGTCACCGCCGGCCACAGCAGCAGCGCCAGTTTCCAGACCGGCCAGCGGCCCTCGATGCCCGGCTCAGTGGCTAGTGCCTTCGGAGAAGGTGATCTTGTTCCAGACATTGTATTTCCCCGAGGGTTTCTTCATCGGCAGGCGGAGCAACTCTTCAAGCGTCGTCGCATCATAGACGATGACCGCGCCATCCTCTTCCCAGACCGAAACAAGTGCATGTTTGCCGTCACGGGTGAACTCCACATGTGCCACCGTCTTGCCCGGCGCCGGGCGCAGGGTGCGCACGATCTCGAGGCTCTGCTTGTCGATCACATGCATCGCGTCCTTGTTGGGGCCAAAGAACACATCGGCCCAGAAATAGGGGGTGTTCTCGTGACTGCGCAGGAAAAATCCGGGACCTTCGGTCTGGATCGTCGCGATGCGGGTCCAGTTTTCGGTGTCGATGACGCTCAGTTTGCCCTCTTTCAGATGCGGCGTGGCCATCACCCGGCGCCCGTCGCGCGCCCAGCTGATGCCCGAGCCCAGATGCGGCATGCCCTCCAGCGGCAGTTCGGCAATCTCGCGCCCGACGTTCAGGTTCACCACCACCCCGCGCACCCCGTCGCGCGCGGCGCCGATCAGGTTGCGGTAATCGTCGGAGAAAAAGAAATCGTCGAGCGGTTCGGATATCTCGATCCGGCGCCGGGCGAACAGGCCCTCGGAGGAGGCGATCGCCTCGACCATCCCTTTTTCGCGGGAATGAATGAAGCCCTCGTAAACCGGGTCGGCGTTGGGGTCGGTCGCCACCTCCCAGATCTCGGGCGCGTCCTTGAGCGCCAGGATAAAGCTCTGGCGTTGCGGCGCCTGATAGACGGCCGAGACCCGGCTGGGCGTGCCATCCTTGGCGGTCACCTTCATGACCCTCGCCACCGACAGATCCTCGGTGCTCAGCAGCGTCAGCGACATCGGCAGGTAATTGGCCACGGCCAGCCATTTGCCGTCATGGCTCATGGCGATGTTGCGGCTGTTGAGCCCCGCGCGCACCCGGCCCACCTGTTGCAACGACCAGAGGTCATACTTCTGCACCCAGCCGTCGCGCGACATGATGAAGACATAACGCCCGTCCGGGCTGAACTTGGGCCCGCCATGCACGGCAAAGGGCGTCTCGAACCGGTCGAGAATGTCGAAGGTGTCGCCATCCAGCACGCTGACATGATGATCGCCGGTTTCCACCACCAGGGTGATGTTCATCGGATCGGCGTCCCAGACCGGTGCGGCAGCAGTCACATAGTCGCTGTCGAGCGTCCGGCTTGCCATGATCTCACCCTCGCCCCAGGCGGGGATATCGGCCAGCGGCTCTTTCACATACTCCGCCAGCGCGGCGATAGCCGCTTCGTCAAGCGTGTCCGAGAACCCCGGCATCTGGGTCGCTGTTCGGCCCTCGCGGATCACGGTGGCCACTTTCGGCCCGCGCATCCGGCCCAGCGTCTCGGGGATCAGCGCCGGGCCAAGCCCACCCAGCCGCCCCGCGCCATGGCAGCTGGCGCAATGCTCTGCGTAGTCCTCGGCCGGTCCCGCCGCCAGCGGACCCGCCAGCAAAAGGGCACAGACCCCATATTTCACTTTGCTCCATATACTCCCGCCGGAGGCTCCTTCGCGCGCGGCAGGCACAGCGGATGCGGCCCCGCATATGCGGTTGTCAAAAGAACTGATGCGCCGGGTCATGTCTCTTTCCTCGGAACGGGGTGACGGTCAGGCGGTCCGAACCCGTCACGCCGATCTCGGCATCCGACAGGTAGCAGGCCGGGTCCTCGGCCCAGGGATCGCCGGTCAGCTGCAAGGCGCGGATGCGGGTATTGCCGCCGCAGACATCCTTGAGCGTGCAAGCGCCGCAGCGGCCCTTGAGCGGGCGGGGGCGGGTGCGCAGCAGCGCCAGCATCGGGTCATCCCCGGTCCAGAGCTGAGAGAACGGCGCCGTCTTCACATTGCCGACGGTGTAGTCGGACCAATAGGTATCGGGATGCACCCGGCCCAGATTGTCGATATTGGCCACGCCCAGCCCGCTGGAATTGCCACCCCAAGCGGCCAGATGGGCGCGGATATGCGCCACTTTCGCGGCATCGAAATTGCGCCGCACCCAGTCCAGGAAATAGCCCGCGTCGGCGTCGTTGTTGCCGGTCACGATATCCAGAGGCATATCCTCGGCCGCGGCCACCCAGGCGCGGTCCAGCAGCAGGTCCATCGCGTGGCGGGTACGCAGATGCGCGGCATCCTCGCGCCGGTTCTTGTCGCCGCGCCCGGCATAGACCAGATGGCTGAGATAGAACTTGTCCACGCCCTCGTCATCGCAGAGCTGAAGCAGATCGGGCAGATGGTGCTGGGTGCCCTCGGTCAGGCAGAAGCGCAGGCCAACCTTGATGCCGCGCTTCTTGCATTCGCGCACCCCGCGCAAGGCATCACCAAAGGCGCCCTCGACGCCGCGGAACCAGTCGTTGGTGGCGCCGATCCCATCGAGCGAGATACCCACATAGCTGAAGCCGACATCGGCGATGCGGTCGGCGGTTTCACGGTGGATCCGGGTGCCGTTGGTCGACAGCGCCAGCATCGGCACCAATTGGCGCGCTCGGGTGGCGATGTCGAAAAAATCGAACCGGTCCAGCGGCTCGCCTCCCGACAGGATGATCGCGGGCACCTTGAACCGGCCCAGATCCTCCAGCGTCTCCATCGCCTGTTCGTGGGTCAGCTCGCCGGGAAAATCCACATCCGCCGATACGGTATAACAGTGGCGGCATTTCAGGTTGCAGCGCCGGGTCAGGTTCCAGATCACCACCGGTTTCACCGGGCCGGGACGGCGCTGGCGCACCGGGGTTGGTGCGATCAGCTGGTGCATGTATTCGGTGAGCCGGAACATGTCAGTTCCTTTCCTTCAGACGCAGCCCGGTCTTTTTCAGGATGCGGGTGGAATAGAGGATGTCATGCCCCCGGCAGGCGGTGCCCAGCAGGGCGGCGATTTCGCTGCGCTTGGCCTCGACCTCGTCCCGGTCGGCGCCATGCACCATGGCAAACAGGTTATAGGGCCAGTCGGGCAGGGCGCGGGGGCGTTCATAGCAATGGGTGACAAAGGGCAGCGCGCCCACGCGCGCGCCCAGATCGGAGATGCGGGCATCGTCCACGTCCCAGACGGTCATGCCATTGGAGGTCATGCCCAGCTTGTAGTGGTTGGGCGCAGCGGCGATGCGACGGATCACGCCGCGCGCCTTCAGGGCGGCGATACGTTCCATCAGTTCGGGTTCGGGCAGGGCCAGGTCGGTGGCGACCCGGGCAAAGGGGGCGGACACCAGCGGCAGGCCCTCCTGCATGGCCGCGATAATGCGTCTGTCTGTCTCGTCGATCATGCCGCCACCCGGAAGCCGATGAAGAATTCCTGAAATTTCGGAAAGCGCAGGACCGCAATCCCGGTTTCCGTCTCGATCGCATCGGCGGTGGCCGCGATCCCCTGGGGGGTTTCGGTGGCCAGCACGAACCACATGTTCAGCCGGTGCGTGCGTTCATAATTATGCGCCACCTCCGGGTGGGCATTGACTTTGGTCAGGACACTTTCGAGTTCCGCCTCGGGCACCGCCATTGCACACAGGCAAAAGGCCCCGCCCATGGCGGCGGCGTCGAAAAACGGGCCGAAACGGGTGATCAACCGTGCCGCCTTCATCCGGGTCAGCCGCTCCAGCAATTCACCCTCGGCAAGACCCAGTTCGGCGGCAACGGCGGCATAGGGATGCGCCGTCAGCGGCAGATCCTCCTGCATGCGGTTGAGGATGCGGCGGTCGGTTGCGTCGGGGGTCATGCGGCCTCCTCCTTGCGGGGTTTGATCAGCGCGCCGGTCTGTTTGAAACAGCGGGTCGAGAACAGCACCTTGTGCGGGGCACCGACCAGTTCGGGCAGGGCCATGGCGCTGTCCAGCACCGCCAGCGCCTCGCGGCGCGAGCGGGCGTGGATCATGGAATAGAGCCGGTAGGGCCAGACACCCGGTACCGGGCGTCGCTCGTAGCAAAGGGTCACGCCGGGATGCGCGGCCAACACCGGACCGGCGAGATCAACACTCTCGGAGGGCAGGTCCCAGACTACCATCGCGTTCGACGACCATCCAAGCGCCCGATGCCGCACGATGACCCCAAGGCGCGAGATCACCCCGGCCTGCTGCAACAGTGCGATCCGCTCCATTGCCTCGCCCGGGTTCAGGCCCAGCCGGGCCGCAAGCCCGGCATAGGGTGTGGGAACCAGCGGCAGGCCCTGGGTCAGCGCCTGCAACAGGTCGGTATCGCCGGGTCGCAGCACGCTGGCATCTACCACCCTTCGTGTAGGAACACGTGGCGTTCTGGCGCCCATGCGAAAACCCAGATCGACGTTGAAGGGCCGCAGCAAGGGCAGATCGAGCACCCGCAGCCCGCTGGCCGCTCCGATCCGCGCCAGTGTTGCGTCCACATGCACCCGGTCGGGTCCGGTGGCGACGAACCAGAGGTTCCAGTCATCCTCGCGCTGGTAATTGTGGTTCACTCCCGGCTCGGCGCCGATCATCCCGGCGATCTCTTCGATCCGGTCCTCGGGGGCGGCAACCGCGGCGAGGGTGCTGGCAGAGGCGCTGCCGGGCGCGATGGTGGCACCCACCCGCGTGATCCGCCCCGCCGCCTGCATCCGGGCAAGGCGGGTGATGACCTCGTGCTCCGAGACGCCCAGCTGTTCGGCCAGGCCCAGGAACGGGCGGTCGGTGATGGGAAAATCGCGCTGCCAGTCATCCAGTAGGGCGCGGTCGACGGGATCGGTGATCTGGCACATGCGCGTCACAGCCCCGTCCGATGGGCGCGCGCGGTAAAGAAGATGCCCGACGGGCTGTCTGCCTCGATTTCGCGCAGTTTCTCAAAGGTGCGGGTGTCGTAGACCATCACCTTGCCCGCGTCGCGAACGCTGATCCAGACCTCGTGCCCGCGCGGCGTGAATTCCATATGCAGCACGGCGGGGCCGGGTTTGAACTGGTGGATCACCTCTTTGCTGACCGTGTCGATAACCTGAATGGTGTCGTTCAGCGGATGGGCAAAGTTGACCCAGACCTGCCGCCCGTCGGGCCGCGCCATGGCGAATACCGGCTGGCCATGGGTGGTGGTGCGCCCGGTCTCGGTCAATGTGTCGGCATCGACCCACAGGACCTGCGCGTGGCCCACGGCGGGCAGCACGAATTCGCGGCCTGTCAGCGCCCAGCCTTCGAGATGCGGCATCTTGTAGACCGGCATTTCCTGCTCACCCCGGCCATAGCCGGGTAGAACGCGGATCGGCTGGGGCGTCTCGTCCCACAGGTCAAGCGCGGTCAGCCCGTCCTCGCCAAAAAGGCCGGTGATATAGGTGCGGCCATTGCCGGTGATCAGCGCGTCATAGGGATTCTTGCCCATGCCGGGGATGGTGGTGATCTGCGGTGGCGTTTGGGTGAAGTCGGTGATCCATGTCTCGCCCGTATCCCAGACGGTAAATACGAACCGACGGCCCGGCGCATCTACCAGCCCGATGGTCTTGCCGCCAGTGGGGATGTCGGCAACCATCTCCAGCGTGTCGGCGTCAAAGACGCGCACGCCGCCCGGTTCGTAGTTGGACACGGCCACCAGTCGCCCATCGTCGGATATGGCGCCGCCGATGGCATTGCCCGATTGCAGGACACGGTTCACGATCTGGCGGGTGGTGATATCGAGTTTGGTCAACCCGCCGTCGCGACCGAACACATAGGCGAAGCGTTCGTCGGGGGAATAGACCAGCGAGGCATGCGAGAGATCGCCCAGCCCCTCGATCCGGGCGAGCGCGGCGCGGTCGGACTGATCGACCAGCAGGACCGAGCCGGTGGCCCGTTCGATCACCAGGCCCAGATCGCCGGTGGCAACTGTCTGGGCGCCGGCGGTGCCCGCCATCAGCGCAGCGACAAGGGTCAGGACAAGCGGTTTCATCTGGCCTCCGGGTCTTGCAGGTAACGGGCGATCCATTCGGCCTCTTCCTCGGTCAGAAGCGGGCGCCAAGGGGGCATGGCGGTGTCGGGGATGCCGTCCAGAATGACGCCGGTCAGCACCTCGCGGTCGAAATGGCCGAGCGCCTCGGGCCGGATATCGGGGCCAAGCCCGCCCTTGAGGGTCAGCCCGTGGCACGAGCCGCAATCCTGCTGCACCAGCCGCCTGAGCGCGTCCGGGTCGAGGGTTTCGGCGGCAAAGGCGGTGGTGGCCAGAAATGCGGCAACGGTCAGCAGGGCCCTGCCCGTTCCGACTGCGGTACCGCTCTGAAAGCGGGGGAAGAAGCTGGTGTCAGCCATGGGCCACCGCCTGTTCCAGCAGATCGGTAACCGGCTGCTCGGCATAAAGCGAGACCACCTTGCCGATGATAAAGAGGGTCGGCGCCTCAAGCGCCGCCGTGCGCGCATCCGCCGCGATCCGGTCAAGCCGCGACAGCAGGCGGCGTTCACCCGGCGTGGTGGCGCGGCTGATCGCCAGAACCGGAGTAGTGGCGGGCAGGTTCTCGGTCATCAGTCCGATCGCGATCTGGCCAATATTGGCCACGCCCATATAGACCACCAGCGTGGTGTCGGGATCGGCCAGGCGTTTCCAGTCGAGGTCTAGCACCTGACCCGCCTGCCGGTGGCCTGTGACATACTGCACGCCTGTCGCCAGACCACGATGGGTCAGCGGCACGCCGCTCGCGCTCGAGGCCCCCTGCGCGGCGGTGATACCGGGAGCGTAGTCGACCCGCACCCCGTGGGCCATGAGAAAGGCCGCCTCTTCCGAGCCGCGGCCAAAGATCATCGGGTCGCCACCCTTGAGCCGGGCCACCACATGGCCCGCACGGGCCTCTTCCAGCAGGATCCGGTTGATCCGGTCCTGCGGCACGGGATGGCATTTGGGCGACTTGCCCACCGGGATCATCCGGGCCCCATTGGGTGCCATGGCCACGATGCGGGGATCGACCAGCCGGTCATAGACCACCACCTGGGCCTCTTGCAGCAGGCGCAGGGCGCGCAGGGTGAGCAGTTCGGGATCTCCTGGTCCTGCTCCGATCAGGTGGACATGTCCGGTGAGTGTCATGGCGTGCTCCGTCAGGTTGGGGCTGGCGAGAGAGGGGAAGGGGATGGGCGGGCCCCGGGACGCAACCGGGCCCGCCCGACGGACCGGCGTCAGTAGACGTCGGACCGGGTGTTGTAGACGTTGAACTTGCCGGTCGGAGTGATCAGGCGCGGGTCCTTGATCACGGCCTTGAGTTCCAGCGTCTTGTCGTCGACAACGACGATGGCGCTTTCCAGGTCCTTGGCGTTCCAGACCGAGAACCAGATCTCGTTGCCTTCCTGGTTGAACTCGCCCTGCACGACGCGGGGCTGGCCCTCGCCGATCTCGGCCCATTCCACGATCGGAAGAACGGTGTATTCCGGCTCTTCCTGTGCCAGATCACCCAGTTTGAAGACCGCGACCGAGCCCGAGATTTCCGCATCCGGGTTCAGCGGCGCATCGACATAAAGGTGTTCCGAGGTCGGGTGCGATTTCACGAAGAGCGAACCGCCGCCCTGGGCATAGAGGGTCTGCACGACCTTCCAGGCGTTGTCCGGATGCCCTTCGGGGTCGGTGCCGATCAGCGCGACGGTCTCATCCCCCAGGTGCGAGGTTGCCCAGACCGGACCATAGGTCGGGTGCATCAGGTTGGCGCCCCGGCCCGGGTGCGGTGTCTGGCCGCCGGTCTCGACCAGCGCGGTCAGGGTGCTGTCCTTGGTGTCAACCACGGCCACCTTGCCACGGGCGTTGGCCGCAACCAGGAAGTACCGCTTGGAACTGTCGAACCCGCCATCATGCAAAAAGCGTTCGGCCTCGATCTCGGTCACCTTCAGGTTCTTGATGTCCGAATAGTCGATCATCAGGATCTTGCCGGTTTCCTTAACGTTGACGATGAACTCGGGGTTGTAGTGCGACGCCACGATGGAGGCCACGCGCGGTTCGGGGTGATAGCTTTGATCGTCATAGACCATGCCGCGGGTCGACTTGATCTTGAGCGGCTCAAGCGTATCGCCGTCCATGATCACGTATTGCGGCGGCCAGTAGGAACCGGCGATGGCATATTTGTCCTCGAACCCCTTGAACTTCGAGGTCTCGATCGAGCGCGCTTCGGAGCCGACCTTGATCTGGGCCACGGTGGCGGGGGTTTCCATCCACAGGTCGATCATGTTCACAAGCGCGTCGCGCCCGATCACGAACAGATAGCGGCCCGAGGCCGAGATCCGGCTGATATGCACCGCGTAACCGGTGTCGATCACCGCGTGGATCTTGTAGCTGGCACCGTCGATCAGAGCAACCTGACCCGAGTCGCGCAAGGTGACCGAGAACAGGTTGTCGATGTCGATATCGTTCATCTTCTCGGTCGGGCGATCCTCGGGCGCGACCAGCACTTTCCAGGTCTCGCGCATCTCGGCCATGCCGAATTCCGGCGGCGAGGCCGGATCGAGCAGGATGTAGCGCGCCATGATGTCGATTTCTTCTTCGCTCATCTCACCCGACGTGCCCCAGTTGGGCATCCCGGCGGGCGAGCCGTAGGTGATGAAATCGCGCAGGTATTCATAGCCCACGTCACGGGTGATGTCGGTGGTCAGCGGCTTGCCGGTGGCACCTTTGCGCAGCACGCCGTGGCAACCGGCGCAACGTTCGAAATAGATCTTGTTACCGATGTTGTATTCTTCCTGGGTCATCACCGGGTCGCCTTCGCGACGGCCAGGAATTTCCAGGTTCAGGGCACCAAGGGTGGTCATGCTGGGCTGATAGGCGGCGCCGGCATCCGACCCGTGGCTGTCCTGAGCGGCAACCATGGGTGCGGCCAGGCCCAGGGCCATGGCGGCACTGGTCAGAAGCAGGGTTCTGCGAATGGCGGGGGTTGGTTTCATAACGGTATCTCCGTCGAAGGCTGGTGAGGCATGACCGACTCTGGCAGCCCTCGCAGGGCGGCTCCTTGACTTTCGTTAAGGTCACGCATTGTCGTCGCCGCTAGCGTGGTGGAACTGAGCGAACGGATCCCGCGCGCAACGCATGCGGGCAGGAGGCAAGAGATGACCGCGCTGGCGCGACTTTTTTCCGAAGGGTTTCGGGTATTTTTCCTCGCGGCGGGCCTTTACGGCCTGTTCGCCGGGGCGATCTGGGTTCTTTTTCTTGCAGGCGACGGACCTGCGCTGGCGCAGGTGCCCAGTCAGTGGCACGCCCATGAGATGGTGTTCGGCTATGCCACCGCCGCGCTTGGGGGGTTCTTTCTGACAGCAGTGCCCAACTGGACCGGCGCGCCCGGCGCGCGTCAGAGCTTCATCGCGCTGGCGGCGGGGCTGTGGCTGGCCGGGCGGTTGGCGGTCTGGTACGCGGGCGCACTGCCGCCGGTCTGGGTGGCATTGCTTGATCTGGCCTTTCTGCCGGTGCTGTCGCTCAAGATCGTGACCCAGCTGCTGAAACGACCCAAGCCGCAGAACCTGATGTTCCTTTTGTTCCTGGCCTATCTGTGGGCCGCGAATCTGTGGTTGCATCTGGACTGGATCGGCACAGGCTATGGCGATGCCGAAACCGGGCTGCGCGCCGGTCTGGCGGTGCTGTGTGCGCTGATTTCGGTGCTGGGCGGGCGGATCACCCCGGCCTTTACCCGCAACGCGATGAAACGCGCAGGCGTGACCGAAACGCTTTGGCCCGTCAGCCGGGCGCTGCTCGAACGGGCGGCGGTGGTGTTGGCCCTGCTGCTGCCGGGCATGGTGCTTGGCGGCGCGCCTGCGGGGCTGAGTGGCAAGGTCGCGCTGGCCTTTGGCGTGGTGCAGGCGCTGCGGCTGATGCGCTGGGGCGGACTCTGGTGCCTGTCGCAGCCGATCCTGTGGGCGCTTCACCTGGCGCTGGCGATGCTGGCGGCGGGCATGATCCTGTGGGGGCTGGCCGGGCTGGGCCTGGGCAACGAACTGGCGGCATTGCATCTGCTGGGCATCGGCTGTGTCGGCGGCATGACGCTGGCGGTGATGAGCCGCGCGGCGCTTGGTCATTCCGGCCGTCCGCTGGTGGCGCCGGGACCGATGGTGCTGGGCTATGGGCTGATGGCGGCAGCGGCGCTGACGCGTTGGGCGGGCTCCGGCGTCGAAGCGCTTTACCTTCCGGCTATGCTGCTCGCGGGGTTGTTGTGGACGGCCGCGTTCACTACCTATCTTGCGGCGATGTGGCCAGCGCTGATTGGTCCGCGCGCGGGTTCCGCCGGATAAGGCGGTCGGCTCACAGCCATCTCAGCAGCCGGAACAGCAACACGATGGCAAGGCCCAGCAGGGCCGAGGCGCCAGCCAGCAGCCAGAAGGCCAGCGGTGATCCGGTGCCCGGCATACCCGCGATATTGACCCCGAAAAGACCGGTGAGAAACCCAAGCGGCAGGAACACGGCGGCCACCACCGACAAAACGAAACTGTTGCGGCCCAGCAGACGCACCTGTTCCGAGGCGATCTGATCCTGCACCGCGGCCAGCCGGTCGCGGGTCGCATCCAGTTCCTCGATGGTGCGACGGGTGCGATCGACAGCTTCGCGCAGCAGAACCAGCCCGGCGGGATCGAACAGCCCGGCCTCATTGCGCAAGAGCGCATCCAGCGCCTCGCGCTGTGGATGCAGATAGCGGCGCAGCTTGATTGCCTCCAGTCGCAGCGCGCTGAGCTTGTCATTCACGTCACCGGCGCCTTCCAGCGCCTCTTCCTCAATCCCGTCGGTCCGGTCGTCCAGTTCCAGCGAAACGATCTCGATCCTGTGCGACAGTCCGTGCAGCAACTCGGACAGAAACAGGGCGATACTGTCCGGCCCGCGCCCGCTGTCGGATTGCTGGCGCAATTCATCCGTGGCGCGGATACGGCGGATGCGGGCGGTGACGACAAGAGAGGGCGTCACCCAGAGCCGCAGCGAAACCATGTCTTCGCGCGCCGATCCCGGGTTCAGGTTGACGCCGCGCAGGTTGAGCAGGATGCCATCGGCCAGCGGGTCGCAGCGGGGACGGGTCTCGGTCTGGGTCAGTGCGCTGGCGGCAACCG
The DNA here is from genome assembly GCF_059612725.1 of Ruegeria sp. YKSF070. Taxonomy (NCBI): domain Bacteria; kingdom Pseudomonadati; phylum Pseudomonadota; class Alphaproteobacteria; order Rhodobacterales; family Roseobacteraceae; genus Ruegeria; species Ruegeria sp. YKSF070. The sequence goes on from NZ_JBXWRD010000039.1 coordinate 16,423, forward strand.
GTGGAAGATGCGCACGAAGCCAGTCGGCGCTGGCGGGGTCCGAAAGGTCGAGATGCAGCCAGCGAAACCCGGTGCCCGCGACGGGCGCAGGCGCCGGCCAACTCTCGGTGACGGGGCTGGCATGACCAGCGTCGAAATCGAACGCGTGGATTGGGGCGAGGATTTTTGCGGGCATGGTGATCGGCCTGTTTTGCACCAAGAGTGACCCGCACCCGCACCCGCTGTCCAGCGTAAATGCGGGCAGTTTCTCCGCCATTTCGGGCGCCCTCGCTGGGTGTCACAACGAGGCCCGCAAGGGCCGATGAGCCGCATTCGGCGCCAGTCTTGACTTTGGTTAAGGCATCTTTCTCCCCGCCCGCCATTGTCGCCCCATCAGAAACGCGGCGCAAAGGAGAGCGCGATGCGCGAAGTCATGACCAAAAGCATGGCCCGCAACATATTCTATGGCGGGTCCCTCTTCTTCATCCTCATCTTCCTGGCCCTGTCGGCCCATTCCCACCTGTATATCAGGTCGACTTCGACCAATGCCGAAACGCTGACCGCCAGTGTCGCCGACGGCAAACATGTCTGGGAGAAACACGCCTGCATCAACTGCCATTCGATCCTGGGCGAGGGTGCCTATTTCGCCCCGGAACTGGGCAACGTGATGACGCGCTGGGGGGTGCAGGACGATCCCGATGCCGCCTTTGAGATGCTCAAGGGCTGGATGGAGGCACAACCCACCGGCATCGAAGGCCGCCGCCAGATGCCGCGCTTCGACCTCAGCGACACGGAGATGCGGAACCTGTCCGATTTCCTGCTGTGGACGAACACGATCGACACCCAGGGCTGGCCCCCCAACGACGCCGGCTGAGAAGGGAGCACAGAGATGAAATACGAATCCCAGAAAATCGCCCTCGTCTACTTTGCCGTAGCGATGGGCCTGTTTGCGATCCAGGTGCTGGGCGGTCTGCTCGCCGGCTGGATCTATGTGGCCCCCAACACGCTGAGCGAGCTGTTGCCGTTCAACATCGTGCGGATGCTGCACACCAACTCACTCATCGTCTGGCTGATCCTCGGATTCTTCGGGGCGGCCTATTTCCTGATCCCCGAAGAGGCCGAGCGCGAGATCCACTCGACCAAACTGGCCTATATCCAGCTGGCGATCCTGGTTCTGGGCACGCTGGGCGTGGTTGTGACCTATGTGTTCAACCTGTTCGAGGGCCACTGGCTCTTGGGCAAAGAGGGGCGCGAGTTCATCGAACAGCCCAAATGGGTCAAGGCGGGCATCGTCGTGGCGGCGCTGATCTTCCTCTTCAACGTCTCGATGACGGTGCTGAAGGGCAAGAAGACCGCGATCACGAACATCCTGCTTCTGGGCCTCTGGGGTCTGGCGCTCTTGTTCCTGTTCAGCTTCTACAACCCGTCGAACCTGGCGCTGGACAAGCAGTACTGGTGGTACATCGTGCACCTCTGGGTCGAAGGCGTGTGGGAGCTGATCATGGCCTCGATCCTGGCCTATCTGATGCTGAAACTGACCGGCGTAGACCGTGAAGTGGTCGAGAAATGGCTGTATGTCATCGTCGCCGCCGCGCTGTTCTCGGGCATTCTGGGCACTGGCCACCACTATTACTGGATCGGGACGCCGGGGTACTGGCAGTGGATCGGGTCGATCTTCTCCTCGCTCGAGGTCATCCCCTTCTTCGCGATGATGGCCTTTGCCTTTGTCATGGTCTGGAAGGGCCGCCGGGACCACCCGAACAAGGCCGCTCTGCTGTGGTCGCTGGGATGTGCCACGCTCGCCTTCTTTGGCGCCGGGGTCTGGGGCTTCCTGCACACGCTGCACGGGGTGAACTATTACACCCACGGCACCCAGATCACCGCCGCCCACGGGCACCTGGCGTTCTTTGGGGCCTACGTGTCGCTGAACCTGGCGATCTTCAGCTATGCGATGCCGATCCTGTTGAACCGCGATCCCTATAACCAGGTGCTCAACATGGCGTCCTTCTGGCTGATGAGCAGCGGCATGGTCTTCATGACCTTCGTGCTGACCTTTGCCGGCACCATCCAGACCCACCTGCAACGGGTCATGGGCGACTACTTCATGGACGTGCAGGACCAGGTGGCGATCTTCTACTGGATGCGCTTTGGCTCTGGTCTGGTGGTGGTGATCGGTGCGCTGCTGTTCATCTATGCCATGTGGGTGCCGCGCAAGGAAATCATCGCACGCGGCGCAACTGAAGCACCGGCCGAGTAATGGATATGGATGGAACAATGAACATCGGAACGGGGGCGGCAGACGCCCCCTTCTACCTCGCCCAGGGTGATGAATGCGATATCTTCACTGCCGCTTATGACAACAATCTGCCGGTCTTGCTGAAGGGGCCGACGGGCTGCGGCAAGACCCGGTTTGTGGCCCATATGGCGGCAAAACTGGGGCGGCCGCTTTACACCGTAGCCTGTCATGACGATCTGGCCGCCGCCGATCTGATCGGGCGCTATCTGCTCAAGGGTGGCGAGACGGTCTGGGTCGACGGGCCGCTGACCCGCGCGGTGCGCGAGGGGGCGATCTGTTACCTCGACGAGGTGGTCGAGGCCCGCAAGGACGTGACCGTTGTGCTGCACCCGCTGACCGATGATCGCCGCATCCTGCCGATCGACCGTACCGGCGAAGAGCTGGAAGCCGCACCCGGCTTCATGCTGGTCGCATCCTACAACCCCGGTTACCAGAACATCCTCAAGACCCTGAAACCCTCGACCCGGCAACGCTTTCTGTCGCTGGAATTCGACTTCCCCGCGCCCGAGTTGGAGGCGCGCGTCGTGTCGCAGGAAAGCGGCCTGTCGCTGGAGCGGTGCAAGCCGCTGATCCGGTTGGCGGGCAAGCTGCGCGGGCTCAAGGGTCAGGATCTGGAGGAAGGGGTCTCTACCCGCCTCGTTGTCTATGCCGCGACCCTGATCGCGCAGGGCATGCCGACCGAACGCGCCATCCTGGCCGCCATGGTCGAACCTCTCACAGATGACGAGGATATCAAACGCGGGCTCCTCGATCTGACCACCGCCGTCTTTGGGTGAGGCCGGCGATGGTCCAGATCGACTTCGAGCCATGGGAACCCGAGGAGACAATCGGGAAACTGTGGCATAGCCTTGCCAGCCGTCTCGACGCACCATTGGTGCACGAAGGAGCCGCGGTCGACCTGTCAGAGGTCGCGGGACGGCTGGCCGTTCTTTTCCGGGGTCTGGGTGGCAGCGCCGGGGTCGAGCTGCGCCCGGTCTCGCCCGAGATCTCGCGCCACCGGTTGAGTTGGCGCCGCCGTCTGGGCACCGAGGCCGAGGCGCTGCCACGTGCCAGTTTCGACGGCGAGGTGCTGCGCCTGCCGGACCGGCTGGCGGTGTTCCCGATGCGCGCGGCCAACGGGGCGCTTTATGTCTGGTTGGCCGCCGCCACCGCCCATGCCGGCACCCGTGTCGAAGAGGATGACCCGCTACGCGCCGATCTGCGGACGCTGTCAGCGGCACAGGCAATGGTGGCGGCAACGTTATCCGACGCACCCGGCCTGCGCCCGCTTTACGCCGAACTGTGCAAGGGCCTGTTACAGCAGCGCGACCTGCCGAACCTACCCCCTGCCGAGGCCGCGGTCGAAGAGTTGATCCGCCAGATGCTGGGCGACCCGCAACCGCTCTCGACGCGGGCTGCGCAGTTTCAGGCGATGGACGAGACCCTCACCGCCCCGCGCGGCTATCAGCCATTTCGCCCGGTGCCGCTCTGGCCCGAGCTGCGCGCAGTGGCCCTGTCCGAACATCACGAGGCCGAAAGCCGCGATACCGAGGGGCCGCCCGAGGAATCGGGCGAAAAGACCCACCGCGCCCGGCGCCGCAAATCCGACATGGCCGCGCGCCACGACAGTTTCATCCTGCACAAGTTCGAAGCGATCCTGAGCTGGGCCGAGTTCCTGAACCTCAACCGCCGGGTCGATGACGATGATCCCGACAATGCCAAAAAGGCCGCCGACGATCAGGACGAGATCGGTTTGGGTCAGATTTCCAAGGCGCCGCCGACGCGGCTGAAACTGCATCTGGATCTCGCACCCGAAGATGTGGACCGCGAGCGGCTGTCGGGCCGGGTGCTTTATCCCGAATGGGACGTGCGCACCGGTGCCTATCTGCCCGACCATGTCAATGTCCTGACCTCCGAGGCCGAGATCCGTGGCGGTGTCGAGGCCTTTACCCATGATCCGGCCACCGCGCGCCGAATCCGCGCGGTCAAGCGCCAGTTCGAGGCATTACGCCCGGGCCGGATGATGACGCGCGGCCATCTGGACGGCGACCAGCTGGATGTCGAGGCCGCCGTGCGCGGCCACCTGGACCGGCTCGCCAATGGCGAGGGCAGCGAGCGCATCTGGATGCAGTCGCGCCCGGTGGCGCGCGATCTAGCGGTGTCGATCCTGCTCGATGTCTCGCGCTCGACCGAAAGCGCGGTCTCGGGCCGCGCGGTGATCGACATCGAACGCGAGGCGCTGGCGGCGCTGGCCTGGGGGCTGGATGCCTGCGGCGACGATTTCGCCATCCACGCCTTCAGCTCGCTGAAACGCGCGCGGGTCTATGTGCAGCGCTGCAAGGGATTCGGCGAGGCGATGAGCACACAGGTCGAGGCGCGTATCGCCTCGCTGCGACCCGGCTTCTACACCCGGCTTGGCGCCGCGATCCGCCATGCCTCGGCCGATCTGGCCGGGCAGGGGCGCAAGCGGCGGCTGCTGTTGGTGATCACCGATGGCAAGCCCAACGATCTGGACCACTACGAGGGCCGCCACGGCATCGAAGATACCGCCATGGCGGTGCGCGAGGCGCGCCGCGCCGGACAATCGGTGTTTGGTGTCACCATCGATAAATCCGGTAAAAGCTGGTTCCCCCGCATGTTCGGGCAGGGCGGATTTGCCGTGATCCCCGACCCCCACCGGCTGACACTGGCCCTGCCGCAGATCTATCGGCATCTGGTCGGGGCATGAACGAGCGTTCGCTGATCGACGAGTTGCCGGGCGAACTCATGATGTGGGTTCTGATCCTGTCCGAGCTATTGGTGTTCGGTGCCGGGCTGGTGGCGTTGCTGGCGGTACGGCTGAGCGATCCGGCAGGCTTTGCCGAGGCGCAGGACCATCTCCACCGCACTGGGGCCGCTCTCAACACCTTGGTGCTGGTCACGTCGGGTTACCTCGCGGCTTGTGCGCTCCATTGGCGCCGCGCGGGTCTGCGCGCACGGCCGAGGTGGGCCTTGGCGGGCGCGGCGGCGCTGGGGGCGCTGTTTCTGGTGATCAAGGGCGCGGAATATGCCGGCAAGGCGGCCCAGGGGATCAGCTATGACTCTCATCCGTTTTTCATGTTCTACTATCTGCTGACCGGGTTTCACGCGGCGCATGTTCTGGCCGGGGTCGCGATCCTGCTGCTGGTGGCCTGGCGCGATGCGCCTCGCAATATCGAGGCGGGCGCGCAGTTCTGGCATATGGTCGATCTTGTCTGGGTCTTGCTCTACCCGGTCGTCTATCTGGCAGGGTAAGGGGATGCGCGCGTTTCTCTCCGACCCATTGAACCGCGCCTGGCTGGCGCTGCTGGCGTTGAGCCTTGCGGGCGCGCTTCTGACACTGGCGCCGGTGCCGCAGGCGCTGATCGGCGCAGGTGTACTGATGCTGGCGCTGGTCAAGGCCCGTCTGATCCTGTCGCGCTATCTGGAACTGGGGCAAAGCCCGGCCTGGATGCGCGGCATCGGAACAGTCCTGACCGGGTTTGTACTGCTGTTGCTGGTGCTATCCTTACTCTGATCGCCATTTCGTGACCGTCTTTGCCCGGAAAATACCGGTTTTGTGGGTTTGGCCATTGCACGTTTGCGCAAACAAAGGCAGCTTGGGTCAATTCTGGACCCCGGCCTGTTGAGTCTCACATCTTTCCGAGAGCGGCGGGGGCCACTCGGACACAAGACAAGGAGCCCGCCAAGTTGAACCGCCCCCTGCACCTCCGCGCGACCTGCCCCGAAGGCTGAGCGATGGCGATCTTTTCCTTTCTGATCAGCCTTGCGGGCGCGACGATGCTGTTGCTGTTTGCGGTGCGGATGGTGCGCACCGGGATCGAGCGCGCCTATGGCTCGTCGTTCCAGCGGGTGATGACCGGCAATAGCGGCGTGATGCGGGCCGGGGCGGTGGGACTGGTCATGGCGGTGGTGCTGCAAAGCTCGGCCGCGGTGGCGCTGCTGACTTCGGGCTTTGCCGGGGCGGGGCTGATGGGGTTCGGTCAGGGGCTGGCGATCGTGCTGGGCGGCGATTTGGGCTCGGCGCTGGTGATCCAGATCCTGTCCTGGCGGCTGGACTGGCTGGTACCGCTGCTCTTGGCGGTGGGCGGCTGGCTGTTCGTCAAGACCGAACAGCGCAAGGCGCGTCAGTTCGGGCGCATCCTGATGGGTATCGCCTTTATCCTGATCTCGCTGCGGTTCCTGCGCGAGGCGATGGACCCGATCCGAGACAGCGCCTTTCTACCCGCCATCGCCGACTATCTGGCGCGCGACTATGTCACCGCCTTTATCGTCGGTGGCGCGCTGGCCTTTGTTATGCATTCGTCGGTTGCGGCGATCCTGATGTGCGTGACGCTGGTTCAGATCGGCGCGATTCCCTTTGCCGCGGGCCTGTCGCTGGTGCTGGGGGCAAATTTCGGCAGCGCCTTCATCCCGGTCTGGCTGTCGCGCGGCATGACGATGCCCGCCCGGCGCATCCCATTCGCCAATCTGGCGCTGCGCGGCACCTGGGCGGTGCTGTGCCTTTTTGCGGTCAACCTGGCGCTGCGCAACGGTCTGGGCGCCGGTGAGCATGGCGGGCAGGAGCTGGTCTATGCGCATCTGGCATTCAACGCGTCGCTGTTGGTGCTGGCGCTGCCATTCTGCAACCTGCTGGCCGCGCCCTTGACCCGGCTGTTGCCGGACCCGGCGCAGCCGGTCGATGCGGACACACTGGCGCGCCCGGCCTCCAGCCTCGACCCCGCCCATATCGGCAGCCCGGCGCAGGCGGTGTCGAGCCTGAAGCGCGAATTGCTGCGCATGGCCGATCTGGTCGAGGCGATGTTCCGCCCCGTTCTGGGCCTCTATCGCGATGGCGACAAGACCCGGATCAAGGCGGTGCAATCGCTGGACAAAGAGGTGAATGCCTGCCTGTCGGGCATCCGCCGTTATGTTGCCGCGCTGCCCGCCGATCAGATCGGCAAGGACGCGGCGCGCAGCGCGCGTGACATGCTGGAATATGCGGTGCGGCTGGAAACCGCCGGTGACGTGGTGGCCGGGCGGCTTTGCGTTCTGGCGGGCGATCTGCGCAAGACCGGCAACCAGTTCTCGAAAGAGGGCTGGTCGGAGTTGCAGCAGATGCACGAGACCATTCTGGCCAACATGAAACTGGCCTCGAACGTGTTGATCTCGGACGATCTGGAAAGCGCGCGCCTGTTGAGCCTGGAAAAGACCGAGCTGAAACGCGCCGAGCGCAGCAGCCGCAAGCGGCATTTCCGGCGCTTGCAGAATGGCGAGGTGCAGAGTTTCGACACCAGCGACTGTCATCTGGAAACCCTGCGTGCCCTGCGCGAATTCAACAGCCATATCTCGGCCGTGGCCTATCCGATCCTCTATGCCAACGGTCAACTGCTAGAGACCCGCCTGATCGAAACCCTGCCAGCAACGCAGGACGAGGACTGAGATGTCGGCGGGCATCGTCGCCATCATCCTGTCGGCGGCCCTGTTGCACGCGATCTGGAACGCCATTGTCAAAAGCGCGGCGGACCGCACCACGATGCTGGGCCTTGTCGCCTCGGGCCATGTGCTGGCGGGCGCGGTCATGGTTACGCTGCTGCCACTGCCCGCGCCCGAAAGCCTGCCCTATATCCTGCTCTCGACGGTGATCCATTTCGGCTATTACTACATGCTGGGGCAGGCCTATCGTCACGGCGATCTGAGCGTGGTCTATCCCATCGCGCGCGGCATCGTGCCGGCGCTGGTGGCGCTTTGGGCGCTGCTCTTGCTAGGTGAAACCCTGCCGGTCCAGGCCTGGGTGGGCATCGCCACCATCGCCGCCGGTATCCAGCTGAGCAGCTGGTCGGCGCTGCGCCTCGGGGTCGGGCGCGCGGCGCTGGGGTTTGCGGTGGGCACGGGCCTGTGTATCTCGGCCTATTCCGTGGTCGACGGGATTGGGGTGCGGCTGTCGCAGAACACGCTGTCCTATTGGGCCTGGGGGGCGTTCCTGCATCTCTTCATCGCGGGTTTTGTGGCGATCCGAAAACGGGACACGCTGGCCGGGTTGAAGCCAAAGGTCTGGGCCACCGGCATCCTGGGCGGGTTGGTGTCGATGGCGGCCTATGGGCTGGTCCTTTATGCCAAGAACTTTGCCCCCCTTGGCGCGGTGTCCGCGCTGCGCGAAACCTCGGTGATCTTTGCCGCCCTGATCGGCTTTGTCTTTCTGGGGGAAGGCAACTGGAAACGCCGTCTGGGGGCGGCGGCGCTGATGGCGGCAGGGGTGGCGCTGATCGGCACGGCGGGCTGAAATAACAGGCGTTCAAAAATTTGATCATATCTGGCAGGCCTCTGAATTTGCTGCTATAGCAGGCTTTGAAACAGGGGATGAGATGATGGACCTGCTGACCGTAAACGACCGCCCCGGCGAATACCCGCCGTCATACTACGCCGCGCAGGCAAAAAAGCTGGACCCGTTCCCTCAGGCGAAGGGCGCGCTGACTTGTGATGTCTGCGTTGTGGGCGGCGGGTTCACCGGGCTGTCGGCGGCACTGCACTTGGCGCAGCGCGGTTATGACGTGGTCCTGCTCGAGGCGCAGCGCGTGGGATTCGGCGCCTCTGGCCGCAATGGCGGCCAGGTGGGGCAGGGCCAGCGGCTGGAACAGGAAGAGTTGGAAAAGTTGCTGGGCCGCGACCATGCCCATGCCCTGTGGCAGGTGGCGCGGCAATCGGTCGATCTGGTGCGCGACCTGGCGGCCTCGGATCTGGTGCATGCCGATTTCCATCCCGGCATCATCCATGCTGATCACCGCGAACGTTTCGTGTCGCACAGCCACGACCATGTCCGCCACATGCGCGAGGAATACGGCTATACCGCGATCCGGGCGCTTGACCGGGAGGAGATGCGGCACCTGGTGGCCTCGGACGCCTATCACGGCGGGTCGATTTACGAGGATGCGGGCCATATCGACCCGCTGGAACTGGTGCTGGGTCTGGCCCGGATGGCGGTGGCCGCAGGCGCGCGTATCTTCGAGCGCTCGAAAGTGACCGCACTAACCGAGGGCGATCCCGCCTATCTGCGCACCGATCAGGCCGAGATCACAGCGCGCCATGTGGTGTTGGGCTGCAACGGTTATCTGGGCCGTCTTGATGACCGGGTGGCGGCGCGGGTCATGCCGATCAACAACTATATCATCGCCACCGAACCATTGGGGCCCGAACGGCAAGAGGCACTGATCCGCAACAATCACGCGGTGGCCGACAGCAAGTTCGTGATCAATTATTTCCGGTTCTCCGACGATCACCGGCTGCTGTTCGGTGGCACCGAAAGCTATGGCTATCGCTTTCCCTCCGACATCGCCGCCAAGGTGCGCAAGCCGATGCTCGAGATCTTTCCGCAACTGGCCGATGTGCGGATCGACCATGCCTGGGGCGGGACGCTTGGCATCACCATGAACCGGATGCCGCATTTCGAACGGCTGTCGGGCAATGTGCTGAGCCTGTCGGGCTTCTCGGGTCATGGTGTGGCGCTGGCGACGCTGGCGGGGCAGATCGCGGCGGAAACCATCGCCGGACAGGCGGAAAGGTTCGACCTGATGGCACGCGTGCCCGGGCGCCCGTTTCCTGGCGGCCCGGCACTGCGCACACCGCTGCTGATCCTGGCGATGCTGTGGTTCAGCCTGCGCGACCGGTTGTGACAGAGACATCTCAGGGGTAGAGCCGGTTCAGATTTTTCGACCTAAGCGAGAGAACCGATTGCAAAATACGGGGCGGCTCTCTTACGATACCCCCAGATATTCTCTGTTTAGGACATAGCCGTGCTTTGGTATGATAGTCGTGCGCAACGTTTGCGCGAAAAATCCGCAGTTTGGGCCGTAAATCAAAAGACCGACCCCAGTTTTCAGGGGCTTCCGCCGAAATACGCCAAAGAGCTTCAAAAGAACATCCTGGGCACCGTGGTGCTGCCCGGCGACCCTGAATACAACGCCGACCGGATGCTGTCGAACCCCCGGTTCTCGGCCTATCCGCAGGTCATCGTCTATTGCGAGGTCGAGACCGACGTGGCCGAATGCCTGCGGGTGGCGCGGGCGCTGTCGATGGCGGTCGTGGTGCGCTCGGGCGGGCACAGCACGGCGGGCTTCTCGTCGCAGAACGGGTTCCTGATCGACGTCAGCCGGATGAACGATGTCTGCATCAGCCCCGAGGCGCTGCGCGCCTGGGTCGGGCCGGGCACCAATTTCGGCAAGTTCAACGCCAAGCTTCTGGTCTATGATCTGCACACGCCCGGTGGTGCCTGCCCCGATGTCTGTGTCGGCGGCTACATGCAGGGTGGCGGATACGGTTTTACCGCGCGCATCTTCGGCATGAACTGCGATCAGGTCGAGGAAATCCGCGTGATGATGACCGACGGTCGCATCGTGCATGCCAATGCCGAGCTGAACCCCGATCTGTTCTGGGCGGTGCGCGGCGGCACAGGCAGCAACTTTGGCGTACTGCTGGGGGTCAAGTACCGGCTGTATCGCGGTTCGACCTTCTCGGGCTTTTCCGTGCGCTGGTCGATGCAGACCGACGCGGGCGTGCAGGATACCGCGACCTCGCTGGCCTGGCTGCAAGAGAACTTCATGCGCACCGGCGCGCCCGACACCATGGGTTATCAGATGATCTGGGCCTTCGAGGGGCCCGAGGGGCAGACCAAGGAACCGGTGCTGCTGATGCGCGGGATGTATCGCGGCACCCGCGAGGAGTTGCAGGAGAAACTGGCCCCGGTGCTGGCGCTCCCCGGCGCCACCTTGCAGGCGCTTTACGATCCGCAGCAATATATCGACCTCAACCGTATCCTGCTGAGCGAACCCTACGAGGTGCCGGAATTCCCCGCCGACATGACGCCGATGCCGCCTCCCGAGGCAAAGATCAGCCGTTATGTCGCCAAGCCGATCGACGCTGCAGGCTGGAAGGTACTGCTGGACTATTTCCGAACCTCACCCAGCCCCTATACGATCGCCGCGATGGAGATCTATGGCGGCGCCATCGCCCGCATGCCAAAGGGCGAAAACGCCTTCTTTCACCGGGATGTGTATTGCGACCTGTTCTTTGACGTGTTCTGGCTGACGGAACAGGAGAAGGAAACCATGCTGGCGTTCATCGCGGGTTGGGAGGCAGCCTTTGCCCCGCATTGGACCGGGCAGAGCTATCAGAACTATCCCAGCCCGGACAATCCCGGCTTTGCCGACGAATACTGGGGCGATACCTATTGGCTGCTGCGTTTGATCAAGCACAAATACGACCCGCTCAACCTGCTGCGCTTCCCGCAAAGCATCGAGCCGCTGGAATGGCATCCGCCGGGGCCGGGATTCCCGCCGGGTTTCCATGGCTTCGAGGAACCGATCAAGGCGATCACCGGATAACGGAGAAATGACTGAAATGTCCCGAACCATCGGCTCTGTCACCTCATGGCTGGCCGATATCGGCCTGGAGGTTTATGCCGAGCGGTTCGAACAGGCCGATATCGACCTGGAGGTGCTGGAGCATTTGTCGGATCAGGATCTGACGGATCTCGGGGTGATCTCTCTGGGACACAGGCGCAAGATCCTGGCACGCATCGCCGACCTGCGCGATGCGCCTGACGTCGTTGTGCCATCCGCCCCGGTCGAGGACCAGAGCGAGCGCCTCTATCTGACCGTGGTGTTCTGCGATCTGGTCGGATCGACCCAACTTGCCCATTCTCTGGGCGAGGAACGGTTCACCGACCTGCTTGGCGAATTCTACCGTGCGGTGGACGGCGCGGTAGATCGATATGGCGGCCATGTGGCGCAGTATCACGGCGACGGAGTGCTGATCTATTTCGGCTATCCGCAGGCACTGGAGGATGCGGCGCTGCGCGGCGTGATGGCCGCCTGCGAGTCCTGCCGCCGCGTCGGCGCCATCGCGGTGCCGGGGGCGCGGCCGATGCAGGTGCGGGTCGGGGTCGCCTCGGGGCCGGTGGTGATCGGGGACCGGCACCTCAGCCAGCACGCGCGGGGCGGGCGGGCCTATGGCGCGGTGGTCAATCTGGCCGCGCGACTTCAGGCCGAGGCGCAACCGGGCGGTGTCGTGGTCTCGGACACCACGGCGGCGCTCATCAAGCATCATTTCGAGTTGAATTTCCTGGGCCTCAGGCAGCTCAAGGGGATCGACGAACCCGCGCCGGTCTACGCGGTCGAGGCACGCCGGACCCCCGATCTGGGCGTGGCGCTGTTGGCCCGTCCCGACCGGGTGCCCTTTGTCAATCGGAAAGCGGAACTGGCGCGGCTGTCGGCCTGCTGGAACGCAGTCGCGATGGGGGCGTTCAACCTGATCACCGTGGCCGGTGAGCACGGCATCGGAAAATCGCGGTTGGTGGGAGAGTTCCTTGACCGGCTGCGGCACGAGGACCGGCCGGTCCGCCATGTCAACTGTCCCCAGCAGGGCCGCGACACACCCTATGGCGCCTTCCGGCTGCTGTTGGATCACGATCCCGATCTGCCTGCCGCAACGACCCTGCGGGCCGAGCTGGAGGCCGTTCCCAGAGCAACCCAGGCCGAGCGCCGCCAGCGCCGGGCACGTGTGATCAGCCTCTTGGCGGATCACTTCGGCAGAACCGAATCCGGGCCCAAGGTTTTGTGGATAGACGATCTGCAATGGGCCGACCCCTCGACCATCGACGTTCTGCTGACACTGGCCTCGCGCCGCCCGCCGGGCCTGATGCTGATTGTCAGCGCCCGCAACGCGCTGCCAGACCAGCGGTTGATGCATGTGGACGGATCGGTGCCGATTTCGCTGGGGTTGATGTCGCCGGAACATACCAACAGCATCGTGCGCGAGGTCCTTGGAGATGCGAAGGGCGCCGAAGCTCTGGTGGCGCCGCTGGTGGCAAGGGCCGAGGGCATCCCCGTCTTTGCCGAGGAACTGGCGTTGGAGATGCGGGCGCGGCTGGCGGGACCCGAGGATGTGGATGCCGACAACCTGCCGGACATGTCGGTACCCTCCAGCCTGCAACAGAGCCTTCAGGCACGTATTCGTCGGCTGGCGCGCGCGCGTCCACTGCTGCGGCTGGTGGCAAGCATCGGGCGCGAGGCGCCCTTGCCGCTGCTGCGCGACCTCTGGCCTGGCCCCGGCTCCATCGAAGAGGCGCTGGACGAGCTGATCGCGGCGGGGCTGGCGGAACTGCACCTTGCCCGCGACAGCCAACACGAAAACCGGCTGATCCTGCGTCACCAGCTTCTTCAGGATTGTGCCTATGACATCATCCTGACCCGCGACCGCGAGCGCATCCACACCGCTATCGCCGAAGCGTTGGCGCGCCGCCGCGCCGAAGGGCAGGCGGTGGAACCGACGTTGATGGCCGATCAGCTTGAACGGGCCGGGCGGTTGCGTCCTGCCGCAGAACTGTGGGCCGAGGCCGGGCGTGGCGCCGCCGCACAATCGGCTGATGCCGAGGCCGTGGCCCTGTTCCGCCGGGCGCTGGCGCTGGTGCCCCGGATCGGCGCCACCGAAGGCGACTGGAGCGACCAGTTCGAGGCCGACACCTTGCTGGCGCTGTTCCCGGCGCTGATCGGGGCCAAGGGCTATCGCGCAGCGGGCGAGGATGTGCTGGGCCGGATCAACGCGCTGATCGAACGTACTGGTGGCAGCCAGCGGGTGTTCTCGACCATGTTCTTTCGCTGGATCGACATCTGCGTGCAGGGCGATATCGACGCGGGCCACGAATTTGCCGTGGGGCTGGCCGATATCGCGCGCTCGGATCCGACCGGCCTGCATGCGCTGGTGCTCGACCGGATGCTGGGCTCGAGCCACATGTTCCGGGGGGAGTTCGACGACGCGCGACAGTATCTGGACCGGTTCCTCGCCACCTATGACCCGACCCTTCATGCCGAGCCGTTGCGGCCGTTCGGCGCCACCGACAATCACGCCACCGTTCTGTGTTGCATTGCAGCGATCGAGGCCTTCACCGGCACCCCCGAGGATACCCGCGTCGCCACGGCGGCGGCGCTGGCCTCAGCACGCGCCTCCGAGATGACCCACACGTTGTGCCACACGCTGACCTTCGGCGCCGCCTTTCCGGCGGCGATCCGTCGCGACTGGGGGGCATTTCGCGACCACGCCAGCGAGTTGAAGCAGCTGGCCCAGAGCAGGCAACTGGCCTTTTGGCTTGTCTATGCCCGGATGCTGACCGGCATCGGGGATATTGCCGCGGGACGGGTCGACGAGGGCCAGGCCGAGTTCGCCTATGGCAGCAGGGTTCTGGGCGAGCAGGGGTTCGAATTCCTGCAACCCACCTTTCGGGTGATCCATGCCATGGCTGAGGAAACCGCGCTGCGGGACGGGCCAAGCGGCGATCTGGCTGCGCTGGAGCGCGCAATTCGTTCGGGCGAGCGCTGGATGCTGCCCGAATGCCTGCGGCTCAAGGAGCGCTGGGGCAGGTCATAGCCCTTCGAACAGCTGCTCGATATCCGCGATTTCGAGCCGCCGTCGCCCGGTCTCGATCACTCCGGCGGCGGCAAGCCGCGCCATCACGCGGCTGACCGCCTCGCGGGTGGCACCGATATAGTTGGCGATCACGTCATGCGTGGGGCTGGGATCGAGCACACCGCCCGGTTTGAGTTGCTGCGCCGCCTGCGCTTGCTGAATCAGCAGCGCCCGCACCCGCTTGTCCACGTCGTGCACCACCAAGCCAAACACTCGTTCGGTCAGCGCCCGGTTGCGCTCGGCCAGGTCGATGGCCAGGTTATGGGCCAGCCGCGGTTCCCGCGCCATCCATTCAAGCAACCGCTGCGCTGGCATCCGCGCCAGAATCGTGGTTTCGGCGGCAGAGATGGTGAGCGAGCGCGGCCGCCCGTCCAACGCCGACAATTCCCCGAAATAGCGACCTGAGGTGATCTCGGTAAACGCCACCTCCTTGCCGTTGGGCGACAACAAAAGACCGACCAGACGACCTCGCACAACCACGTACATCTCGGTCGAGGTTTCGCCCTGCTCCATCACGGTCTGGCCGGTATAGACAGTGACCAGCTCCAGATCGGCCGCGAATTCGGCCAGAACCTCGGTCTCGAGCCCGGCCAGCAGCGAAACGCCCGTCAAGACGGTTTCAAGTGGCGGAATGGTTTTTCGGTTCGTGGGGCGCACGCGCTGCCTTCCTTCTCGACCGAGACTTGTAAATCCAAGGGGTTATAACGTCTATCTGGACAGAGGAGTACTGCGTCGACGCCCGATTGCCAAGTCCCGTGCGCGGGGCGGTCCGAGAACCGATTGCACAACGCAAGGTAATGCCCGCGCCCCATATGCCCGCAGGGCGCGAGGGTTTTTCTTCAAATCACGGGGCGTCGGTGCTATTGTTGCGGAATATTTGAGACCTGATTTCCCATTCGCATATTGAAGGAGACCGCCATGCTGGACCTGTTGAAAGCCGCGGCACGGGTTGCAACACCCACGGGGCGAGAGGCGCTGCCGACCGATATCCTGTCCTTTACGCTGGAATATCCCGAACCGGTCACCGCCGAGGCCGCGCGGGGCGCCATCGCGACGCTGCTGGAAGGGGACCGGTTCGACCTGTTCCGCGCGACCCAGGCGGATGAGGACATGCTGGTCCTGCAATTCCCGGGCGTTCCGATCGAGCAATCGCCCGGATACCTCTTTGCCGAGGCGGCGGCGTTGAAAGAGGCGCTGGGTCTGGTTTCGGTCACACCCGATATCCTGCCACCCTTCACCGATGCCGAAAGCGTGCCGCCCCCGGTCGAAAACGTGGGCGATGTGATCTGGGACCTGTGCCGGGCGCATACGCCGCCGCTGGCGGATCGCAACTGGGCGCTGCGGTTGATCCGGGCGGACAGGGCGATGTCGCGGTTCGGGGTTACCGGCGCCGGTCAGCGGATCGGCCAGCCCGATACCGGCGTGGCCGCCCATAACGAACTGGATCACGGTATCGACATGGCGCGGGGCTACAATTTTGTCGACAACACGCCGGACCCGACCGATCCCCTGTTGCCCTCGATGGGATCGCCAGGCCATGGCACCGGCACCGCATCGCTGGTGATCAGCCGCCGGTCGGGCCGGGTAAACGGCAGTGCGCCGCGCGCCTCGCTGGTACCGTTGCGGACCAATAACGCGGTCGTGGTCGGGTCCTGGGTTCCGGTGGCGCGCGCGCTTGATCATGCGCGAGCCCAGGGCTGCCGGATCGTGACCATGAGCTTGGGCAGCGGCTTTGGCCCACGGGTGATGCGCCGGGCTGTGGCGCGCGCGGTCTCGGCGGACATGATCGTGATGGCGGCGGCGGGCAATTGCGTGCGTTTCGTCACCTATCCCGCCTTTGACCGCAACGTGATCGCGGTGGCCGGGGTCGACCATGCCGGGCAGCGCTGGCGCGGCTCGTGCCGGGGCCCCGAGGTCGACGTCTCGGCCCCGGCCGAGAACCTGCATGTCGCTCGCCGTCGCCCGGGCCAGACCGATCTGAGCGATGTGACCGATACCGGGCAGGGCACCTCCTTTGCCGTTGCACTGACGGCCGGGGTGGCGGCGCTGTGGCTGGAGCATCATGGCTGGAGCGCGCTGCGGCAGGAGGCGCATCGTCGTGGCTGGCCGCTGCAAGAACTGTTCCGCGCCGCGCTGCGTCAGACCGCGCACGCGCCCGCAGGCTGGGATCACGGCCTGATGGGCGCAGGCATCGTCGATGCCGAGGCGCTGCTGGCACTGGACCCAGCCGACATCGTCGCGGGTGCGGTCTCGGAAAGCGCAGGTCCCGCCGAGCTGCTGTTCGGCGCCGATTTCAACGCAGGCGGCTTGCAGGCCGAGGCGGAATACCTGGCCTTCGACTGGCGGCTGCGCGAACAGCCCGAAGCCTCGGTCACGGTCGAGAACGCGATGCGCGAAATGCCGTCTCCGGCGCTGGCTGCGCTGCTGGGTGATCGCCAGCCGCTGGGTGAACCGGGGCTGGTGCTGGCCCCCGCCGCGCCACCCGCGCCGCTGGACCACGCCTTTCGCCGCTTGGCTGCCGGGCGCGGCGGCACGACTGAGAGCGCCGCTGACCTCAGCTATGAGGCCTCGGTCGACCGGCTCAGGGGCGAGGGGCTGGAAACCGTGATGGAAACGGTCAACGACTTGTTCAAGGCGCGGGCCGAGTCCGCGCCCGATCTGGTCGATACCGCCATGCAGGCCGAAGCGGCAGACAAGATCCGGCAGGCGGTGCAATCGCATCTCGACCCGGACCGCGATGTTCAGCTCAGTCCGGGCGAGGTGGGTTTTGCGCTCGAGGCGCTGGTCAAGCTCAGCGGCCGACCCGCGATCCGGGTTCAGGCGGACGGGTCCGAACTGTTCGATCCGCTGCTGGGCAGTTGGCGCGCCGATCTGTTGACGGCGGTAAACCGCTGGCAACCGCTGGTCCGCGCAGTGGGCCGTATCGACGCCCGCAACCCGCAAGGGGTCTGGGTGCACGTGGGCACCGGGTTCCTGCTGTCGGACGGGCTGGTGATGACCAACCGTCACGTGATCGACGCCTTTGCCGAACCAATGCCCGAGGAAAACGGCCGGCGCCCGTTCAAGCTGCGCTTTCCGGTCTCGATCATCTTTGATCCCGAGGCCGCCGACGAGACCACCCGCTATACCCTGACCGAGGTGGCGACGGCGGGCGCGGCGCGTATCGGGCGGACGGTCAACATGGCGCGGCTTGACATGGCGCTTATGCGGATCGAACCCAACAATGGTCATGCGCCCCCACCAGATCCGATCGACCGGGGCCTGATCTCGACCACTGATCCGGCGCTGACCAAGATACTGGTCGCGGGTTATCCGGCCGAGCCGCGCAATGTGCGCGGACCCGATCCGCGCGAGGACCAGGACACCTATCTGGCCTTCTGGGCGCGGCTGGGCGAGCTTTATGGCGATCGCTACGGGGTGAAATACATCAGCCCCGGCATGATCGAGGCGCGCCCCGGCGCGGTGGCGGGCGATCCGCGCGGCTGGGCCTTCAGCCATGATGCGACCACCTTGCCCGGTAACTCGGGTTCGGCCATCCTGTCGCTGCACAATCCGGGCCAGCTCTGCGGGCTGCATTTCGGCGGGCAGACGATGGAGACCAACCTGGCGCATGATATTCAGGCGGTGCTGGGGATGGGCGACGGGGCTTTTGCCACCGGATTGCTGAACGGGCAGGGGGAATGACGGAACAGGACTGGACCGAAGAACGGCTGATCTCTTGCGTGTTGGGCGTGGTGCGGGGGCTGCATTTCGCCCGCCCGCAATTGCGCGGCTGGTACGATAGCTGGCTGTCCGCCCGGCGTCTGCCGGGGGCACCGGTCAGCTTTGCCCATGCGATGGTGGTGACAGGGCGCGGCGGCGGGTTGGACCCGGCCCGCGACGCCGATGCGCTGTGCCTGGCGCTGGCCGCACTTGGCGGGCCGCAAGCGGTGGCCGACTGTTTCGCCGCCGCCGTGTCGGCGGGCCTTTTCGATATCGGAGCCGAGGCGCCCTTGCCGGTGCACCGTCGTCAACTGGCGCAAAAGATGATCAGCGCGCTGGGGTTGAAGCGCGCCCATGCCACGCTGCAACGGGCCAATACCGAGTCCCTCGTGAACGAAACCGCGTTCTGGACCGATCCCGGCAACATCCTGCCCGGCATCATCCTGGGACGCAGACGGCTTTGCCGGGTCGAAGCCCGGAATGATATGGGCGATCGGGTCACCGGCAGCGGGTTTCTGATCGGCCCCTCCATGGTCCTGACCAATTTCCACGTGATCAAGGATGTCATCGAACTGGACCTGGAACCGGGCGATCTTCAAATACGTTTCGACTATTCGTCGACCACTGGCATCGAAGAGGGCAAGGGCGCCGTGTTCGACGTGGCCGAGGACTGGCTGGTCGCCCACAGCGAGACCGGGCCCGTTCTGGAGGAAGATTACGCCTGGGACAAGCTGGCCAAGCGGCGTGGCTGGCTGAACGCGGTCGAAGGGTTCTGGGATTATGCTGTCATCCGGCTGACCGGAGCGCCGGGCCTGCAACGGGGTTGGTTCGATCTGGCGCGGGTAACACAGGACGTGCCGAACGGGGTCTGGATCCTGCATCATCCGGGCTCTGAGGAACACACCATCACCGGCGGCAAGGTGGTCTATGGCCAACCGCGCCAGCACCGGCTGTTCCATCAGGCGACCACGGCGCACGGCTCATCGGGCGGGCTGGCACTGGACCAGAATGGCCAACCGGTGGCGCTGCACTATCTGGGACTCGAGGCCCTGACCCCGCCGCCCGATGCCCGTCATCACCGCGCGCTCAACGTGGCGGTGCCGCTCTCCTCGATCGCCGCGGATCTGACGGCCAAGGGGATGCTGGGCAAGCTGGCCGAGATCCCCGGTCTCAGCCCAGTGGGGGGCTGTCTGGACGGGCGCCGCCCGGTCTTTGGCCGGGCCGATTACATCGCCGCGCTGGAGAAGCTGTGGAAGGGCGACCGCCGTATTCTGCGGGTACATGTGGAGAACGATGAAGACGTGCCGGTCACCCGCCCCGGCAAGAGCTTCTCGGTCGAGATCCTGCGCGCACTCTTTGCCTCGCCCGAGCATCACCATATCGTGTTTCGCGCCGGGGACGTGCAGGTCGACGCCTATCGCATGGCCTGCGATACGCTGGCCAGCTTTGCCCCCGATGCAGTGGCCAGCCTGCCCGAAGCGCCCGACACGACAACGCCCGCCTATGTCAAACGGCTGGTGTCGAAATTCATGCAGCAAGTCAACGAGCGGCTGGGCGACCGCATGGTCTGGATCCTGCTCGACGATCTGGACCGGCACGACCTGTCCGATGCCTCGGGGCGCGAATTCCTGTCGACGCTCTATGACCAGATCGGGCGGCAGGACAATCTGCGGCTGGTGCTGATCGGCCTGCGCGAAGATATCCAGATCAACGGGCTCGACCCCAGTCTTGTGTTGAAATCGGCAATCCGCACTCGGGATCTGGCCGATCCGGGACAGGTATTCCGTCAGTGGCTGAACATGCGCGGGGCGCGGGACAAGCCCTTTGACGAGACCAGCCTTGGTTTTCTCAGCAATATCGTCGCCTCGCTCGCTGGCGCGAACGCGCCGCTGGAGCGGATGTCGGAGTTTGTCGAAACCCATGTGGCGGGTGCGGCGGATGCGCTGTTTGGACGGGTCGGCGCACGGGTGGGAGAGGACGAGTAATGCGAGAGGCCCTGATCGATCTGGCACACGAGCTGAGCGCGGTTTGCGGCTGCTACGAACCTGACGAGCTGTGCGACGCACTCGGGGTCGACGGACGGCCCGACCTGCGCCACGACGTGCTGGGCGCGCTGTCGCGCGGCGTGACCGAGGTTCTATGCCCGGCGCCGGGGGCGGCGCCCCGCTATGGCTGGATGCTGGCACCCGATCCGCGCAACGCCGCGCTGCGCGGGTTTCTCACGCGGGCGCAACTGGATCAGGCGTTGGAACTGGCACCGGCGCCTTGGCATGACGACCTGTTCGGACAGATGCTACACCAACTCTTGGCTGGCGCGCAGGTCGAGGTGGCCCGACCCAAGGGCAGCGATGACGAGACTCGCCTGCTGAGCCATCTGCGCCACAACGCCGCCATCCTGGACGCGGTCCAGTTTGCCCGCGCGGTGCCAGCGTTGGAAAACGCCGGGTTCGAGGCGCTGGAAAGCGAGGCCAAACGGCAAATCCAGGAGGTGCAGAAATGGCGCGATCTGGTCATCGTGCTGCCGCGCCGCCATTTCGGCTATGACAATGTCCGTCGCCGCCTGTCCCGTTTTCTGCGTGGCAAGACCGTGGATACGCGCCCGCTGCTGCTCACCGGTACCGGGGGCATCGGCAAATCGGCGGTGCTGGCGCGACTGTTGCAGGATTGGCAGACCCGCCGTGACGCGCCGATCACCGTGATCCTCGATTTCGACCGGCCGCAACTGAAATCCGGGGCACCGTTCCAGATTGCCCGCGAGATTCTGAACCAGATCGCCGTGGGCGTGACCCGCACATTGGAACCACCCGAGGCCGCTGCGAATGTGTCCAAGCAACTGCGGGCACGGCGGGCAGCCCTGTCCTCGACCGATCTGATGGGCGAGGTGCGCGATCATGGCGCCCAGGCCGATTTCCTGGAAAGCCAGCTGCCCGGCTGGTTCCGGGGCGACTGGGCGCATGGTTTGCGCTCGCAGCCCATCGCGCTGGCCTTTGACAGTTTCGAGGCGGTCGACCGGCAGGGCGGCGAGGTGGTGCGCCTGATCCTCGACGTCGAGGAACAGTTCCGCCGCGAGCTGCCCGGCCTGCGCTGTGTTCTGTCGGGCCGCGCTGAACCGCTGGAGGGCGACGAGCTGGACGACCGCTTTGGCCCGGCTTCGCGACGCATCCCACTGGAGGGCCTCTCGGTCGAGGCGGGCGCGCAGCTGATCGAGGAAGAGGACCGGCGCCTGTCCGAGGAGGACATGCAGCGCAAGGGCCTCGACCGCGCCCCGGTATTGACCGACGAGAGCTTGCGTCACACGGTCAGCCGCCTGCTCAAGGGGCATCCGTTGGCGCTGCTGATCTTTGTGCAATACGCGCGCGGCCACGACGGCGATATCGCCGATCTGATTGCAGACCTCGAAGAGGATGGCGCCGAAGCGTTCCGCTCGGAATTCGCCCATCGCTTCCTCTATGAACGCATCCTCGACCGGATCGACGACCCCGAATTGCGCAGCCTGGCCCATCCCGGTCTGGTGCTGCGGCAGATCAATACCGACCTGATCCGCTTTGTGCTGGCGGTGCCCTGTCTGGGCCTGCCGCAGGGCACCGTGCTGCCGCAGGGCAGGGCCGAGGCATTGCGCGAAAAGCTGGAGAACGAATACTGGCTGGTCGAGCCGGGCGAGCCGCCCTTTGCCCTGCGTCACCGGGCCGATGTGCGGCGGATGATGGTGGCCGGCCTCTTTGCCGGCCCGCGCGAGGCCGATACCGACGCCGACCGCAAGCGCAAGGCGCGGTTGCGCGAGGATGCGCTGGCGGTCTGTTCCGCCGCGCGCGACTATTTCCGGCTGGGTCCGCCCGATGGCGCCGATCAGGGCGCCCGCCAAAGGTGGGAGCGGATGGACCCCGAGATGTGCGACCTTCAGGCGCTCTATTACGAGGCGTTTCTGTCGCCGCGCGACGTACCGGAATTCGATGCCGTTACCGCGCGCGCGCTGGACCTGTCGCTGGGCGAGGATCTGGACACTCTGCCCGCCGCCTGGCGGGCGCGGGTCAATGTGCTGCTGGGCCGGGTGCTGAGCAAGGAAGAGGCGTTCGATCTGGGCGATGACCTGCGCGAACTGGCCGAGAAACAGGAATTCACTTCGGCCGCGCAGCACGGGCTGAGCACGGCAGACGAGGATTTCACCACCGTCAGCGAAGCCAGTCAAAGCCGCGCCGCTGATCCGCTGGGTGTGCGGACGCATGAGGATGTCTATCGCCCCGACGGGTCCGACTGGCGATCGGCCTCGCGGCTGTCGCGCGATATCCAGCGCGCCTTTGCCGCCGCCCGCTTTGCCGAGGTGGCCGATCTGGCGCCGCGCTATTTCGAAGCATTGCAGACCCGCGGCAAGGGTGAGGCAGAAGAAGATAAGGCAAGCGCCTTGCAGCGCGGATATTGGAGGCATCCGATCTGGCAATGTCTGCTGGTGGCAGGAAGCGGTATGGATACCGCTGCGATGGCCGAGAGCGCACAGAGCCAAATCAATGACAGCCCTGGCTTTGTCGATCACCACCCCTCGGTACTGAGCTCGATTGCCTATACCCATACGGAGTCCGATGCGCAGGTTGCCGAAGGGTTTGAAAGCCTGCGTTACTCGGGGTTTCGATCCTATATCGACGCTTACCGCCTGTCCGAGGGGCGGTTGGATGAATGGTTTGGCCGATGCTGGCCAAGCCCATTTCTGAGCGAACGGTATGTAAAGCCTGGAAATATGATTGCACCCTCTCCCCGCGCACTGGCGTTGGCCGCGGGGCGGGTTACGCGTGCTGCCGACGAATTTGGAACCCTTGTCGAGGCCGCCCCCGACCTGGCCGGTCGATTGGAGAAATTCTGGTCCCATGGCGCGCCGGGGATTTCGGATATCGCCAACCTCTACCGGCGCTTCGGCGAAGAAGAGGACCTGACCCGGTTGCTGGCCAGCGATACGCTGCCGCAAACGGACCTGGCGTTTCGCATGTTCCGGGGGGTGAACCCCGACCTCTATCCGCCCTTGCGGCGCATCCTTGAGGAGCAGGAGGGCGAGGTGGTGCTGCGTGTGGCCGAGGCGCTGGCCCAGCGGGCCCGTCACTGGCCCGAAGAACTGCGGATGTCGGCGCTGAGCGGGTACAGCCGCAACCAGTCGGCAACGCTGGTCGAAGTGGCCGATCAATGCGGCGAGCTGGGCACGCTCTGCGCCTGTCTCGCGGAATTCGACAGCCGCGCGGGGACCGTGCGCGAGATGTTCAACAGCCTCACCGCCTGGTTCTTTCCCTTTGCCCGCGATCTGGAGATCTAGCCGTTCAACCGGTCAAGCCGGGCCTGAACCGAAAGGCCGTGCGCCTCGAGGCTTTCCGAACGCGCCAACTGCGCGGCCGCCGGGCCGATGGCGCGCAACGCCTCGGGGGTCATCCGCGACATTGTGGTGCGCTTGAGGAAGTCCATCACGCTCAGCCCTGACGAAAACCGCGCTGAGCGCGCGGTGGGCAGCACGTGGTTCGGGCCACCCACGTAATCGCCGATCGCCTCGGGCGTGTACTGACCCAGGAAGATAGCGCCGGCATGCACGGTTTTGGCCGCCAGCGCCTCGGGATCGGCGACGCACAGTTCCAGATGCTCGGGCGCGATCCGGTTCGACAGCGCCGCCGCCTCGTCCAGATCCGCCACGGTGATGACGGCGCCGAAGTCGCGCCAGCTGACACCGGCGATGGCGCGGCGTTCCAGTGTCTCGAGCCGCTTCTCCACCGCATCGGCCACCGCCCGGCCAAAACCGGCGTCATCGGTGATCAGGATCGACTGGGCGCTCTCGTCATGTTCCGCCTGAGAGAGCAGATCGAGCGCGATCCAGTCGGGGTCGTTATCGCGGTCTGCAATCACCAGAATCTCGGAAGGGCCGGCGATCATGTCGATGCCCACCTTGCCGAACACCCGCCGCTTGGCCGCTGCAACAAAGGCGTTGCCGGGGCCGGTGATCTTGTCGACAGGTGCGATGGTATCGGTGCCATAGGCGAGCGCGGCAATCGCCTGTGCACCGCCGATGCGATAGACCTCGTCAACGCCCGAGATCTGCGCGGCCAACAAGACCAGCGGGTTGACCTGCCCATCCGGCGTGGGCACGGCGATGGCCAGACGACCCACGCCCGCCACCTTGGCCGGGATCGCATTCATCAGCACCGACGAAGGGTAGGAGGCCAGACCACCCGGCACATACAGCCCCGCCGCCGAGACCGCCGACCAGCGCCAGCCCAGCCGCGCGCCGGTGTCGTCGGTCCAGTCCGCGTCCTGCGGCATCTGCCGCTCATGATAGGCCCGGATCCGCGCGGCGGCCAGTTCCAGCGCGGCGCGTTCGGGGGCGGGCACCTCATCGACCGCTTGCGCGATCTCTTCGGCGGAGAACCGCAGCGTCTGTGGCGTCAGCGCGATCCGGTCGAACCGCTCGGTCAGTTCGATCACCGCCGCATCGCCGCGGGCGCGCACATCGGCGATGATCCCGGCCACCACCGCATCGACATCCGGGCTGTCCTCGCGCTTGGCACCCAGGAGGGCGGCAAAGGCGGGCTCGAAATCGGGCTGACGGCTGTCGAGGAACTGGGGCATCTGGCTCTCCTTTGGCGATGACATAACCGGAGTGCCCGCCCGCCTCAAGCTTCACTCGCTGCGGCGCGGCAGCGCGCGGCGGGCTTTATCGTCGACAGCGTTCAGCGGGCGAGTGTCTTGGTCATTGGATGGCCCAATATCCAACGACCTTGCCGAGCTGGGCCATCGGCCTGCCAGCCGCGCGACAGGTAGAAATCGCGCGCCGTCGCAGTGCTGGTCAAAACCCCGCGCGTGACGCCCTGATCGCTCAACCGCGCCTCCATCCCCGCCAGCAGGGCCGTGCTGGCGCCCTGTCCCCGACAGGCGGGATCGACATAGTTGAGCGTGATGCGCCCGGTACCAGCGCCCCGGTCGATCTCGGCCAACGCGCCTACGGCCGCAATCTGACCAGCGCGGATGAGCAGCCAGAACTCCCAACCCTCTGCCATCATCTGCGCGCGCAGCGCCTGCGGCGTCTTGTTGGCGCACCAGCGCGCAATCGCCGCTGCATCACCGCCATGATCGGCAGTGCACAGCTGGCTGATCGAGCGGGTCAGCACCCGCGACATGTCGAAAAGGTCAAAGGGGGTGGCCCGGCGCAACAGCTCGCCCCCGGTGCCTGCGGGGGAAAAGGCCTGCGATATCCCCCGCTTGTTCTGCATCAGTCCGAGTGATGCGGAGCCTGGCGCGAGGGGGCCAGATAGGGCCGGGTCACGTCCTTGAGCGTGACATCCACCGCCTCGACCATCAGCCGGATGGCACCGTCGCCCGCCAGCGTCAGCAGAACCTGCCCGGCGCCATCAGTGTCCGGCTCGAATGTCACGGACAGCAGCGACAGAACGGTATCGGTGTCGGTCCGGTCGATACCCTGACTGGCGACACCCAGCACTGTGTCGATCACCAGCAGCGACTGGACCCGCTCATAGTCGCGCCCGCGCTTGTCGGCGGCGACGCGATCCTCCCACCGGAACCGGTTCAGCAGCAGGGCAAACCGGCGCGAGCCGGGGCGCCAGGACATTTCGGTGATCGGAAACACCGCGTCCTGTACCAGGGTCGAGATGATCTTGAGGTCCTCGCCATCCTCGGCGCCCAGGTTCAGCGGCGCCTCGCGCCCGTCCTTGAATGTTGCGTCCGACATCAGCCTTTGATCCGTTCGATTTTGGCGCCCACCGCTTCGAGCTTTTGCACCACATGCTCATATCCGCGGTCCAGATGATAGACCCGGCTGACCAGCGTTTCCCCTTCGGCGGCCAGCCCCGCCAGGATCAGCGACACGCTGGCGCGCAGGTCGGTGGCCATCACCGGCGCCCCCTTCAGCCGTTCAACCCCGCGCACGGTAGCTGTCCCGCCATGTACCTCGATCCGGGCGCCCATGCGGGTAAGTTCGGGCGCATGCATGAAGCGGTTCTCGAATATCTTCTCCTCCAGCACGCTGGTGCCGTCGGCCGTACACAAGAGCGCCATCATCTGCGCCTGCAAATCGGTGGGAAACCCGGGGAACGGTTCGGTGGTGACATCGACGGCCGAGACACGGCCATTGCGGCGGCTGACCTTGAGGCCCTTGTCGGTCTCTGCAACGTCGATACCGGCGGCGTCCAGCTTTTCTACAAAGGCACCGATCAGGTCGAGCCTGCCGCCCAAGAGCTCGACCTCGCCGCCGCAAATGGCGGGGGCCAGCATATAGGTGCCCAGTTCGATCCGGTCGGTCACCACCTGATGGGTGGCCCCATGCAGCCGGTCAACGCCCTGGATTTCGATAGTCGGGGTGCCCTCGCCCTCGATCTGCGCACCCATCGCGCGCAGGCAACGCACCAGATCGACGATCTCGGGTTCGCGGGCAGCGTTCTTGAGCACCGTGGTGCCCTTGGCCAGGGTGGCGGCCATCACCATGTTCTCGGTCGCGCCGACCGAGGCAAAGCGCATCTCGTGCACGGCCCCTTTCAGCCCGCCGGGCGCCTTGGCGTGCAGATAGCCGTCGCGCAGCTCGATCTCGGCCCCCAACGCCTCCAGAGCCTCGATATGCAGGTCCATCGGGCGGGCGCCAATGGCGCAACCACCCGGCAGAGAAACCACCGCATGACCCAGCCGTGCCAGCATCGGTCCCAGCACCAAATTCGAGGCACGCATCTTGCGCACGATGTCATAATCGGCGGTATGGCTGGTCAGGTCGTGGCTGGACATCGCCAGCACCTTGCCATCCTGCAAGGCCGACACTTCGGCTCCCAGCGATTGCAGAAGCAGCGTCATCGTCTTGATATCGGACAATCGCGGCGCATTGGTCAGCGTCAGCGGTTCTTCGCTGAGCAGCGTGGCGGGCATCAGCGTGAGGCAGGCATTCTTTGCCCCTGCAATCGGAATCTGGCCACTAAGCGGCCCGTTGCCGGTAACGAGAATCGAATCCATCTGCTCTTAACCTTTGTTGTCGTTTTCCGCGTCGGCCTGCGCGGTTCGCGCCTTGGCCTGTGCCTTGCGCCGGGCCAGATTGGCCTTGAGCGCGGCCTTGAGCCTGTCCTTGCGGCCCGCCGGTGCGGATTTGCTTTTTGAAGGGGTTTTTTGCTCTGCCATACCCTTTCTCTACAGGAGGCGAAAAAAACCGTCCAGATGCCCTTGCGCCGCGTTTCGTTTGAGTCTAATCACCCGCTCACCGCGACGCTGTGCCCCGACAGACGGGGCCGCCGCGCCGGTACAGCGGGCTGCCGTAGCTCAGGGGTAGAGCACTCCCTTGGTAAGGGAGAGGTCGAGAGTTCAAATCTCTCCGGCAGCACCATTTCACTTTCTGACTCCGAAAATCTCCCTAAGCAGTTGAAAAGGGATCGATTATTTTGGGCCATCACACACCGCATTCGACCGCATTGAAGAGGCTCAATGCAGGCCAATCCGAGCACTGTTCGGCGCACAGAGAAGTGACGATTTATTAATACAATACTAGGACTTGTTAGAACCCACCAAGAGAGTTCAATACAGCCCTCCAGCCGTCCTTTCGGTCACACGGATTTGTTGATCTTCTCCTGCAGGACCAGTTTGCCGCTCTAGTTTCTCGATACGCGCTTCGTATCCCTGGCATCGACCCTGCGCGAAACGCCGGTGACGAACAGAATGCCGCCGCAGACTTGTCTCGGCAAAAAGACCCTGAACGCGATTGCCCGCTGCATAATCGACGACCTAGGTCGATAGAGACATGGATCGGGCCATATGGGCTTGATCCGGGGTCTCTCAAAAAACCACCGCGGCGGGTGCCACGGTGGCGCTGGTCTTGGACAGCGACTCCGGAGGATGGAAACCGGGCAGGCTGACGCATGCCCGATAGCCGATGCCCGACCTTTTGACCTCAGACCAACGGCAGATCCCAGATCCGCACATCCTGATCGTCGAACCGGAAGTATTCCACGTCGATCAGGCTGTCGTTGCCATCCGGGCCAACAACCGTCACGCGGTTATCGGCGGTCCGTGTCAGGGTGTAGTCGGCCAGATCGCCATCGAACAGCGCATAGTCCGAAGACCCACCACCATCGATGGTGTCATTGCCGGCGCCCCCCTTGAGATAGTCGATATTGCCGTATCCGAACAGGAAGTCGTCCCCATCGAGACCCGAAAGCTGGTTCCGGTCGGCAGAACCGGTCAGATGGTCGCC